>JALRKV010000012.1 GCA_023254735.1 Pseudomonadales bacterium
CTTAAAAGGCCTTACGTGGACACTGTAAGAATTGCGGACCGGTAGTTCAGCTGGTTAGAATACCGGCCTGTCACGCCGGGGGTCGCGGGTTCGAGTCCCGTCCGGTCCGCCACTTTTTGCAGTTGCTCCTTATTAGAATAGAGTCTCTTCTTAACACTACTCCTTACGGCCGCTCCCTACAGCCATTCACTAACGCCGTTTCCCACAGCTGATCCCTATAGCCGAGTCGCTACTTCCGTTACTGTTCCTTCTCTGTAACAATAATTTCTCAACTTAGTCCAAATAGCTTATTAATTTAGGTTCCTAGTGCCTAATACAAAGTCGGTCTTGAATAGTCTCCAGGTTCCGCGTCTAGAACTTCTTTCGCATCCGCTTTTCTCAAAGCAGGGTGTCTCTGTTGCTGTACTCAGACTCGACCAAATTCACCCCACAATACACGGCAACAAATGGTTTAAGCTCAAGCGCAATCTCGCTGATCTTCGCGCGCGCGGTAGACGCCGAGTCTTGAGTTTCGGTGGCGCCTATTCCAATCATTTGTACGCGCTCGCCGCGGCCGGGAAGGCATTCGGATTTGAGACTATCGGCGTCATCCGCGGTGAAATCGTCGAGCCTTTGAACCCTGTTCTCGCGTTCGCCTCTGCGCAGGGGATGCAACTCGTTCCCCTGTCGCGTGCAGATTACAGGCTGAAAGAGTCCGCAGAAGTGATCGCGCGGCTGCGTGCGCGTTTTGGCGACGTCGAGATTATTCCCGAAGGCGGCAGCAATCTTCTCGCGGTTGAGGGATGCGCAGAGATTGCTGACTATCTCGACTGGTCATTTTTTGACGCGGCAGCGGAACAAGCGGGTGTCGAGCCATGTAGTCGCGTTGTTGCGTTGAGCTGTGGGACTGCAACAACTCTAGCGGGCCTTGTTCATGGCTTAGAGTCGACAGGAGAAGTCTCCGGTTCGATGCCTCAGGTTTGCGGCGTTGCAGTGCTTCGTGCAGAAGGCTATTTGCTCTCCGAAGTCGCAAAATGGGTAAACCTTGCCGGTGCTGAGGCGCGCTCAGACGGGCCGCTAAGGCGCACGCGAATAACATGGGGGATCGACGAGCGCTATCATTTTGGCGGCTATGCGAGGAGATCGGAGGAACTCACCGCGTTCACCCACCAGTTCGAATCAATCACCGGCGTGCCGCTTGAACCGGTTTACACCGGCAAACTATTTTTCGCACTCTGCGATCAAATTGCCAATGGAGAGTATGCACGGGGTACTCAGATCATCGCCCTGCACACTGGTGGGGTGGTGAGATAAGCCCTCAACGCGCTGGTAATATTTCCCACGGCTCAGTTACACTAGGGCATGCTTCCTCTCTTTAGCGACTTGAGTAGCGCGTTACGGCTGCGGCTTTCACGGTTGGGTCTCGAACGTTCGAGTCGCCTGGCTGGTCTACTTTTGCGCGTACTCCTTCTCGCCGCGACTGGGGTGGCCGGTTTGAATCCGCTACCACTGGAGGCGGTCGAACCCCGCGCGCCGCAGTTATTATTTACACTCAGCAACACGCACCCTTCGGCGGTGCCGCCGCCGCGCTATTCGTCTCAGAAGCAGGCCGTTAATCTCGAAGTCGCAACTCTCGATTCGTTGGCAGTTGGCGGCCGTATCGTTTTCGACCTTCATGCCCAAGGGCGTGTCGCGCTAGAAATCCAGCGCAGTAATGTGCTGATTAATAGCGACAGGGTAATCGAGGCAAGTACAAACCTCGATGGCACTCATGTGCAGCTTACCCTGACGTTCAGCGGCACGAGCCTATTCGGTCACTTAAAAGCGGGCGATGACGTTTTTCAACTGCAGGCAGCCTTGGGGGCTCGAGACTACGAAGGCTGGTTTTATCGACCATCGAGTCTACAGGGCCAGCATTTGCAGAATGACTCAATACTTATCAAGCGCCGGTCTACCGAGACGCAAACGAGGCTACCGCCGCTATCGCTGCGAGGGCTTAGTGGTGTTGAAGACGCGCGCGAAACTGCTAGCCTACATGGATCTGATGGGGGCTCGGACCCTTTGAAGATGACTATCGAATCAGGCTCCGCGATAAATGGCTTGACCATAAGCCACGGATTTAGTCGACGTGCTGTTTATCGGGGAGGTAACGTCACTGCGACTGTCGAGGTAGTCAACTCCTCTGTCACCGCTGCCATCGGCCACTATTTCGATGTCTATTTCTTACCTGAGGCGGCAGAGTTGTCTTGGGGGAACGCCGACTGCGCCATCACGCTTAGCTTGTCAGCGCAGCGCGTCCTCCGCTGCAATCTTGGCGCGCTGCCGGCGAAATCTACTCAAACAATCAATTTGGTTGTCAACACAGGTGAGTTAACTCCGAGTCTTCTCCAGAGCACGGTTTTACTTGATGAAACTCAGCGCGCAGATGCGCTGATCCGCGTCGTGGCCGATGTGCGCCTCGATTCAGACCTCGATGGGGTTAGCGACTTTAACGAGTCGTTGCTGAAAACCGATGCCAAAGATCCGGCCTCATTCGATTCGTCGCCCACGGTGATCGATGTCATTGCGCTTCACTCCAAGGGGGCGCGAGAGGTTTATTCTTTTGGGGTTGAAACGCGTATTAATCAGCTAATTGCGGTAGCGAATCAGACGTTCATTAACAGTGGAGTCGATGTCTTGCTGAGGGCTGTTTATCACGGGCAAGCCGATGCAGCAGACTCCAGCGATATGGCGACCACGCTCGATGATCTGCTCGCGCGGCGGGGCGATGCCTTTAGTTCTGTTGAAGGGCTGCGTAATAGTTTCGGTGGAGATATCGTCCTTCACTTTCGGCCGCTTGAGCACGCGGCATCGCGATGTGGTTTGGCGCCTGTAGGTGGTTACGGATCGGAGGGTGATTTTTCCGATCCGAGCGAACGCCTCTATGCCGCGGCCGTAGTCGCCATCGATTGCCCGCTGGATATTGTCGTGGCACATGAGGTGGGGCATTTGATGGGGCTGACCCATTCGCTGCGTGAAGACGGCGAAGGCGGGACTTTCGATTTTGCAACCGGGCACGGGGTAGATGATCAATTTTCTACCATCATGGCGTTGCCGGCTGCGTTTGGTGAGGCAGCGCAGGCAGGGGTTTTCTCATCGCCCCGGCTTCTCTGCGGCGATTCGCGCTGCGGCATCGCCGAAGGAGAAACCGGGGCGGCAGACGCAGTTAGCGCGCTCAACCTTGTTCGCCATCAAATCGGGCGCTATTCAGAGTCTCTATTAGCACGCCTGCCAACGCGCGCAGTCAAAACGCTCAGCGGTAAAGCAACCAAGGCTTCGATCGCCATAGGCGCAAGTCGCGACGGACTGCGCAGCGTGAGCGACACGGTTTCGGCGGATGATCTCATTAGTCTTCAGGCTGAAGTGCTAGTTGATCCTGCGCATATCGCGTCTCAGGGCTCTGTTCATGTGCTGCTTGCGCTTGAGGGGGATGATGCGATCTATCAGCTTGATTCGCAAGGTAAAGTGCAGCGTTGGGATGGCACCCTCGACGGGCTTGTTGCGTTCGGCGGCAGGGCGCCTCTTAACGCGGTTGAGCAGCTCACTATTATTAATCGACTCCGGTTGGGTAATGCCTTTGCAGGTGAACGCCTAGCAGTCTTTGTCGCCTATCAAGTTCAGACCATCGAGAGGGAAAGCGGCTTCGAGGAGACCGAAATAGTCTATCCGCAAGCACCTTATTGGCTTTCAATCGAACCCTAAGCGCGTTCACTAGGGGAGAGCCGCAACGAGCGAGGCTCGAGCAAGGCTCGCATGCTATAATCCTGCTCAATTCTAAATCGTCTGTGCAGCATAGGGTTGCTCCTTTAATGATACCTTTTCAAAATATAGGTTTAGTCGGTCGTCCTGGGCATGACGGGGTTGTGGATTCGCTCGAGCGAATACTCGATTACCTGACGCGACGGGGAGTAAATTCCGTCCTGGATTTTCAGACCGCAGGGCTCGTCGGTAATCGCGGTGACAGCCATTGCGAGAGCGATGAACTCGCGAATAAGTCGGACCTGGTTATCGTCGTTGGCGGCGACGGTAGCATGCTACACGTCGCTAAGACGATTGCCGAAGCGCAAATACCTGTTATCGGAATCAATCGCGGCAAGCTCGGTTTCTTAACGGATATCCCGCCAAGCAAGATCGAAGACAGCCTCGAAGAGGTGCTTAACGGTAACTTTAGCGTTGATCGTCGATTTATGTTGGCTGCCTCTAAGCGCGAGCAGGAAGGCTCAGAGCGTACGCTAGGGATGGCACTCAACGATATCGTGTTGCACCCAGGTAACGCAGCGCAGATGATTGAGTTCGAGTTATTCGTCGACGGCCGCTTTGTCTACAGCCTCTCATCCGATGGACTCATTGTTGCAACGCCGACAGGATCTACCGCGTATTCGCTCTCGGCCGGCGGCCCGATTATGCATCCCACGCTGAACGCGATAGTGTTGGTGCCGATGTATCCGCACAGCCTCAATAGTCGGCCCATCGTAGTCGACGGTGATTGCGAGATAAAACTCGTCGTCGCCGCTACCGAAAACCTTCGCCCGCAAATTAGTTGTGACGGGCAGGAGGTCTTTGAGGCCCAAGCTGGCGACGAAATATTAATTCGCAAAGCGGAACGCGCACTAAAGCTCATTCATCCGTTGGAGCATTCCTTCTACGGCGCTTGCCGCTCCAAGCTTGGATGGGGTAACCGCCTCGAAAAAGAAGAGTAGGGTTTTGGCGTACTTTCGAAGCAGTGTCTTATGAAGCGGATCCGCGCGGCGTGTGTGTCGCTCGACTTTGATTTGCGTCCAGTGATCGCTGCGCTAAGACGCGCAGGGTGTCGATTGCAGGTAAGCGAGGAGTCGGGGGAGCAGGTGGTGTGGGTCTGGGATGAGTCGCAGGTCGAGCCTGTGCAGCGACTTATCGAGGCGCAGACGCGCGGCGAATTAATCGTCCCTGAAAACCCCGCAGCCAACCCGCAGAGAGGGTATGCGCAGGCGATTGTCGCACTGATTTGGCGTTTGGGCGGATTCTTTAAAAGCTGCCCGCTTGCCTCAACGCTCGCCGCACTGTGTTTGGTTATTGCCTTCATGAGTCAACTGGGCAGAGACCTGCGTGGACTCGAAGGGCTGTTTTTCCCACCGCTTCGTTACAGCAGTTTTTCAGAGCTCGCACTTCAGTTAGTGGATCCCTCTTTGTTTGTCCGCTCGCTGACACCTGCGCTGCTGCATTTCGGCGAAATCCATCTCGTGTTTAATCTCCTTTGGTTGTTTTATTTCGGCAGACAGATTGAGCGCGCGCAACCATTGCTATTGGTGGTAATGGTCTATGTAGCGACTACCTTGGCCGGGAATGTCGCGCAGTATTACCTCACTGGCTCTAACGCGTTCGGAGGACTGTCGGGGCTCATCTACGGTTTGGTAGGCTATACTTGGCTACTCGGCGTTATGATCCCTAACAGCCGCATCGCATTACGCTCTAGCACCTTCTTGGTGTTCGTCGTCGCTATGGTTGGCATGGCGCTTTTCGCGAGCAGCAGTATTGCTTCGGAGGCGCATGCGGGTGGCCTTGTCGCGGGGCTTGTTGCTGGATTTTGTGTGGCCCTCTGGCAGCGCAGCAGGTCTGGTCTGCAGAGTTAAACCTGCGCGATACCCGCAGGCCGAGCGGTATGTCCAGAGCATAATTTTTGTAATTCGATAGTATGAGAGTGAGCTATGTCAGAGCAAATACCTGAAATTCCGTTCGACAAACCTGACAGCATTGACGCCCTAGTCGATGCGATGACACCAACAATCTATGAGAATTTGAAAACGGCCGTCGAGTTGGGTAAATGGGGCGATGGGACTAGGCTGAGTCCAGAGCAGGTTGAATCCTGTCTGCAAGCGATTATTCTTTACGAGTCAAAAAACCTGCCCGAAAGCGAGCGTATCGATTCCTCCATACCTACCGGCTGCTCGAGCACGCTTCAATAAAGTAAAAGTATTGTGGAAGGCTCGCTGCAAAGCACCTGAGAAATCGGCTAAACAGAACACCAAGAAGGATCGAGAGATGCAAGAACACGCCAAGGGCATAGTGCGCAAAATGTCAGCTAGACTTGAAGACACCGTGGCGTACTCACTGCGTCTCGGTGACCATGCTGTGTCAGCGAACGACTTGATCGAAAAACAGGTAAAGCTTGAATTTACCGGTGAGATTTTCTGCGTCAACTGCGCTCGTAAAACCAGCAAGAGCTTTAATCAGGGTTTTTGTTATCCGTGTTTTCAAAAGTTAGCGGCCTGCGACTCGTGCATTATTCATCCGGAGCGCTGCCATTTTGAGCAAGGCACCTGTCGGGAACCTGCTTGGGGTGAACAGTTCTGTATGCAGGATCATATTGTTTATCTTGCCAATTCCTCTGGTCTTAAAGTCGGCATTACGCGAGCAACTCAGGTGCCGACTCGTTGGATAGATCAAGGCGCGACGCAGGCACTACCCGTGATGCGCGTGCGCACTAGGCTCCAATCCGGTGCGCTCGAGGTGGCGTTCAAGCAGCATGTTGCCGATAAAACCAATTGGCGCGACATGCTCAAAGGCACGGCTGTAACCCTCGATATGCCCGCCGAGAGCGCGCGTCTCATCGCTAGCTGTCGAGATGAAATAGACGCGATGACTGAGAGCTTCGGCGAGTTTGCACTCAGTGCTATCAATGGCGTGGATACCGTTGAGATAAATTACCCAGTTGTGAAGTATCCGGAGAAAATAGTGTCGCAGAATTTCGACAAAGACCCCTGTGTAGAGGGGACTCTCCTGGGTATAAAGGGGCAGTATTTACTGTTCGATACCGGCGTGATTAACCTGCGTAAATTTTCAGGTTACGAGGTCGCGGTTAGCTATTAATGTCGCGAAGCGATGAAGCCACGCGCGAACCAAAGGTGAAATCCAAAGCGAGCCTAAGTAAGCCTAAAGAAAGTTTAAGAAAGCCAACGAATGCCAAGAATGCCAAAGAGAGCGGAGTAATTAGACTAGTATGAAAGATGCCCCAGCGACAACGATTTATCTGAAAGACTATGCGCCGCCGGCGTATGTGATTGACCGCACAGACCTCGCCTTCGATCTGTTCGAAGACCACGCCGATGTTCGCTCTATTCTTCGTTTTACAGCCAATCCAGCCGCGGCGCCGAACGAGAGTCTTGTCCTTCATGGTCAGGATCTCGAGCTCATCGAATTGGTGTTAGTAAGCAATACAGGGGAGCGGGTGGTTGTTGATGAGCGTCATTATATCATTGCTGATGAAACGCTCACGATTGCCTCGCTACCGTCGCTATTGGGTTCTGACACGAGTAGTTTTGAGCTGCGCTGCCATACACGCATCGAACCCCAAAATAACACGGCGCTCGAAGGACTCTACAAGTCGAAGAAAATGTTTTGCACGCAGTGCGAAGCTGAGGGCTTTCGTCGCATCACCTACTATCTCGACCGTCCCGATGTGATGTCGAGTTTCGTCACCACGATAAGCGCCGAAAAAGCACGCTATCCGGTGCTCCTGTCCAATGGCAACAAAATGGCCGAGGGAGATGTAGAGGGCAGCGCGGGCGAGCGTCATTGGGTGAAATGGGAAGACCCATTTAAAAAACCGAGCTACCTCTTCGCGCTTGTAGCCGGTGATCTCGCGAGTGTAGACGACTCTTTCGTTACTAACAGTGGTCGCGAGGTAGCCCTGCGTATCTTTGTCGAGGATAAAGACATTGATAAGTGCGACCACGCAATGGAGTCATTAAAACGAGCCATGCGCTGGGATGAGGAAGTGTATGGTCGCGAATACGACCTCGATATTTTTATGATCGTTGCTGTTGATGATTTCAATATGGGTGCGATGGAGAACAAGGGGCTAAATATTTTCAACACCTCTTGTGTGTTAGCGAACCCTAAAACGACGACAGATGCCTCATTTCAACGCGTCGAAGCTGTAGTCGCACACGAGTATTTCCATAACTGGTCGGGAAATCGTGTGACCTGCCGCGACTGGTTTCAACTAAGCCTCAAAGAGGGCTTTACGGTTTACCGCGATGCCGAATTCTCTGCCGACATGGGGTCACGCACGGTTAAGCGCGTTGAGGATGTCGCGTTCCTGCAGACGGTACAGTTTGCCGAAGATGCAGGACCTATGGCGCATTCTATTCGCCCCGAATCCTTTATGGAGATCTCCAATTTTTACACAGTGACGATCTATGAGAAGGGCGCAGAGGTTGTGCGCATGATTAACCTTTTGCTCGGTGAGTCAGCATTTCGCGCAGGGTCCGATCTCTATTTCGAGCGCCACGACGGTCAGGCAGTGACGACCGAAGAGTTTGTAAAGGCGATGGAAGATGCTAGCGGTATCGACCTCGGTCAGTTCAGGCGCTGGTATTCGCAGGCGGGCACGCCTCAGCTAAGCGTGAGCGGTGCCTACGATGCGGCTGCGAAAACCTACACGTTAACTGTCAAACAGTCCTGCCCCGCAACGCCCGGACAGCCAGAGAAGCTGCCATTCCATATTCCTTTCTCGATGGGGCTGCTCTCCGCCGACGGCACCGAATTCGAACTAGTGCTGAGTGGCGAGACGCATGGCGAGCAAGACGCCGGGAAAAAGTCCCGAGTTCTTTCGCTCACTGAAGAGACTCAGTCGTTTGTCTTCGAGGGCATCTGCGAGACTCCTATTCCCTCACTGTTACGCGGCTTCAGCGCGCCGGTGCGCCTGAATTATGAGTATGACCCGACAGAACTGCAGACGCTGATGGTCAGCGACAGCGACGGTTTTAATCGGTGGAATGCTGGCCAACAGCTCGCTATTTCGATTATCGAGTCACAGCTCGGCACATGGCACGAGCGCCAAAAGGCTGAGCTTTCTTCGTTGCTCAAGGACGCTTTTGTAGGTGTCTTAGATCGAGTTCTCAATGATGATTCCTTCGACAGGGCAATGGCCGCGCATCTCTTGGTGTTACCCACAACGGCGTATTTGATCGAACGCGCCGTGGTTGCGGATGTCGATGCTATCCATGGCGTTCGCGAGTCGCTAGCCGATCAGCTGGCCTCTGCGCTCGAGTCACGGTTTGCCGCAGTATTCGAAGCGAACAAGGAGGAAGCGGGCACGGCGTTTAGTGCGAATGCTGAGGCGATGGCGCGTCGCGCGATTGCTAACCTGTCTTTGAGCTATTTGGTGCGCACTGGTAAGCAGAGTTGGCTAGATGCTTGTGCTGCACAATTCGAGAACGCTACTAACATGACTGACCAGGCCGCTGCGCTGCGTAATCTCGTGAATAGCCCAGCCGAGCTCGCAGTTGGGCTGCGCGCTGCAGCGCTTGAGTCTTTCCACGCGCAATGGCAGCACGAAGCGCTTGTGGTCGATCAATGGTTTGCGGTTCAGGCTACCAACACGCTGCCGGGCGCGCTGTCGCGGGTAGAGGCGCTGATGCAGCACGCCGACTTCGACATTAAAAATCCCAACAAAGTGCGCTCACTCATCGGTGCATTCTGTGGGCAAAATCATGTCGGATTTCACGCGGTCGATGGCAGCGGTTACCGGTTCCTCGCCGATCGTGTCATCGAACTCGACAGATTAAATCCGCAGATCGCCTCACGCCTCCTTACTCCGTTGACTCGCTTCGGTAAATTCGACGCGGTTAGGCGTGAGCTTATGCAGAAAGAGCTTGCGCGCATTAAGGCGGTTGAGGGATTGTCGCGCGATGTGTTTGAGGTCGTCGCTAAAAGCACGGTTTGATCCCGAGCCCGCTGCCTCTCTTGCAGAGATATTTCAGCGCGCCGGAACGTCGTTTCTGCTCGATGCAGAGTTAATGCAGAGATGATGCGGATTTGACGGAGAGTTGATGCAGAAAAAAGCCCCGTAGAATTTAATTCGACGGGGCTTTTTCTTTATTAGCCGATAGCGACTTCGCGAATATCAGTCAGTGGAATCGACTTCGCGCGTTCCGCAGCCTTCATATACGACTCGATCTCGTTAAAGTTCAGATAGCGGTAGATGCTGTCAGACATCGTGTTGATATTACCCATGTAGGACATGTACTCATCCATCGTCGGTATCTTGCCGAGCGCAGCACTTACCGCAGCGAGCTCGGAGGATGCCAAATACACATTCGCGCCCTGGCCTAAGCGATTGGGGAAGTTGCGCGTCGATGTTGAGACCACCGTTGAGTTGGGTGCAACTCGCGCTTGGTTACCCATACACAACGAGCAGCCCGGCATTTCGGTGCGTGCGCCAGACACACCGAAGACGTTGTAAATGCCCTCTTCGGTGAGCTGATGCTCGTCCATCTTGGTTGGCGGAGCAATCCAAAGTTTGGTGGGTAATGCACCGTCTACCTGCTTTAACACTTCACTGGCGGCACGGAAATGCCCGATGTTTGTCATACAGGAGCCAATAAACACCTCGTCGATCTTGGTATTCTGTACTTCAGACAATGGCTTCACGTCGTCTGGGTCGTTAGGACAGGCGAGGAGGGGCTCTTTAATCTCGTTGAGATCGATTTCGATGATTTTATAGTACTCAGCATCGGCGTCCGGCTCCATGAGCTCGGGATTCGCGAGCCAAGCTTCCATCGCCTGCGCGCGACGCTCAAGTGTGCGAGCATCCCGGTAGCCCTGCTCGATCATCCAGCGCAGCAGTGTGATGTTCGATTTGAAATACTCCTCTATCGGCTCACGGCCAAGGCGAATGGTGCAACCGCCAGCCGAGCGCTCGGCTGAGGCGTCGGAGATTTCGAAAGCTTGTTCGACTTTAAGGTTTGGCAGCCCTTCGATTTCGAGGATGCGGCCAGAGAAGATGTTTTTCTTCCCTTTTTTCTCGAGGGTTAGGTCACCGCTCTGAAGCGCCGCGTAGGGGATCGCGTTCACGAGGTCACGCAGGGTGATGCCTGGCTGCATCTCTCCCTTAAAGCGCACCAAGACCGACTCTGGCATATCGAGAGGCATTACGCCTGTTGCGGCGGCGAAGGCCACAAGACCTGATCCCGCAGGGAAGGAAATGCCAATAGGGAAGCGCGTGTGTGAATCGCCGCCGGTGCCGACGGTGTCGGGCAAGAGCATTCGGTTTAGCCACGAGTGAATGATGCCGTCGCCGGGACGCAGCGAAACGCCGCCGCGCGTGTGGATAAAGTCAGGCAACGTATGCTGGGTTTCGATGTCGACGGGCTTAGGATACGCTGCCGTATGACAGAAAGACTGCATAACAAGGTCGGCGGAGAAGCCAAGACAAGCAAGATCTTTGAGTTCGTCGCGCGTCATTGGTCCGGTAGTATCTTGGCTGCCGACTGTCGTCATGCGAGGCTCGCAGTAGTCGCCAGGACGAACGCCTGCGACGTTGCATGCCTTGCCTACCATCTTCTGCGCAAGCGTGAAGCCCTTGTCGGATGCCGCTGCAGGCACCATCGAACGGAACACAGTTGAGGCCTCGAGACCGAGTTCCTCGCGGGCGCGCTGTGTCAGACCGCGACCGATGATGAGCGGAATACGACCGCCGGCGCGAACCTCATCGAGCAAAACATCGGTCTTGAGTTCGAATTCGGTGATGACTTCGTCAGTGCCATGGCGTGTGATTTTGCCTGCGTAGACGTCGATATCGATGATGTCGCCTGTGTTGAGATTTTCAACGTCGCATTCGAAGGGGAGCGCGCCCGCATCTTCCATAGTGTTGAAGAAGATAGGTGCGATCTTACCGCCGATGCAGACACCCCCGTCGCGTTTGTTAGGGATATAGGGGATGTCGTCGCCGATATACCAAAGTACGGAGTTCGTCGCAGATTTGCGCGATGAACCCGTGCCCATCACGTCGCCAACGAGCGCAACAGGGTACCCCGTTTTCTCGAGCTCTTCGATCTGCGCGGCGGCGTCGGTGACACCTTCGCGTGGGTTTTTGTACATGGCCTTGGCATGCAGAGGGATATCGGGGCGCGACCAGGCGTCTTGCGCTGGCGAGAGGTCGTCGGTATTGGTCTCACCCGGTACTTTAAAGACGGCGACAGTAAGTTTCTGAGGCAGCTCGGGCTTGCTAGTAAACCACTCGGCATCTGCCCATGAGTGCATCACGCGTTTTGCGTTGGCGTTACCGGCCTTTGCCTTGCCTGCGACGTCATGGAATGCGTCAAACATGAGGAGCGTATGACTCAGCTCATCGGCTGCATTGCTGCCGAGTTCGGCGTCCTCAAGCAGTTCTACTAGCGTCGCGATATTATAACCACCTAGCATCGTGCCGAGGAGTTTCACCGCTAGCGCGCGGTCGATAAGGGGAGAGCTAACTTCGCCCTTCGCGACGGCGGACAAGAAGCCGGCTTTCACATAAGCGGCCTCGTCTACGCCGGCGGGTACTCGGTTCGAAATGAGGTCTACGATGAACTCGCCTTCACCCGCAGGTGGGTTCTTAAGCAATTCGATTAGCTCAGCGACTTGCGCGGCAGAGAGTGGCTTAGGGACAATGCCCTCGGCGGCGCGTTCCGCGACATGGGCTCTGTAGGCTTCTAACATAAAATTTCCTTGGGGCTTCGATGCCGGATGTGATCAAAAGGAGTGGCGGAGGGGAGTCGAGTCGCACGGGTCACGAAATCATCGAATTTCCCTTAATTTTGAGCACGGAAGTCTACTGGTTTTGTTGCTTAAAATCCAGATCGAGGCGCGGTGCGTATGCTCGAACAACCCACCGGCTAAGAAGAGTCCTCGGCTTCGAGTATAAGAGGCAGACTTTGCTTTGATGCGGTGGAGGTTTAGACTCGCCCGCTTAGTTTATGAGATATCCTCGAGATATCCTCGAGAATTTCCCAAAGAGTTTCCCAGAGAAGTCCCTATGAAAGATCCGCAAGCTCCAGTCAAAACACCCTGTATCGGCATTTGCTCTACCACCTCGGTTGGGGATTGGGTATGTCGCGGGTGCAAAAGGTATTCGACTGAGGTCATTGGCTGGATATCTTTTGGCGAAGAGGAGAAAGCGGCGGTAATGAGGCGTATCGAGAAGCTCAATACGCAGATACTTCAGGAAAAATTCGCTATCGATTCTGAGGAAGAGCTTCGCGCCGGACTGCGGCGACTGAGTGTGCCCTATGACCCGGCACTCTCCCCTTATTGCTGGCTGCACAACCTGCTCAAAAAAGCGCATCACCGAATCGGGACGCTTGAGGGGCTTGGCGTGAGTGTCAGGCCCGACTTTGCCGGGCTCAGCATGGGGCAGCTAGAGCAGCAGGTCGAGCAGGAAATATTGGCGCTTACGCAGGCGCATGCAGAGCGCTACCGCGTCACTTGAGTTCTTTTAAGCCCTGGGCAGGCTGAGATAACGCTAACCTCTTCGAAGAAGACTCTTCTTAGATGCCCTCCTCACGAGGCGCGCATCTTTTTCTATTTTTAAGATTAACTATGAATCCTAAATTATTGAAATTTATGTTCAATAAGGGATATTTTCCCTCCGTCTAAGCACGCAATCCATGCGCTAGTATCCCAATCCCCGAGCACGGTGCGGTGCGCTTTGCCGGTGTCATGATTCCGATCGGCAAGGCTAATTTCATGCACTGCGGGCCTGTGCGTGTGCCCGTGTAGCAGGTCTCTAACGCCATGGTTACGAAGCGCCTGATCCACCGCTGACTGATTGACGTCCATGATGTCGTTCGCCTTCGTTGCGGTGGCCTCGCGGCTTTGTGCCCGCGCCTGAGTCGCAAAAGCCAGACGTGCCTCTAGCGGTTGGGCAAGAAACGTCGCCTGCCAATCCGGTTGTCTGACTAGACTGCGAAACTCCTGATAGTCAGTATCATCGGTGCAGAGTGAGTCTCCATGCATTAACAAGATTTCGCGCGAGCCGCTTGTAATGATTTCGGACTCGGCCATGAGCCTAGCGCGACAGCGCGCGGCGTAGGCTTCGCCAATCAGAAAATCGCGATTGCCGTGCATTATCGCGACCTCGGCTCCTGCCGAGACAAAATCTGCGAGCGCCAACGCGACCGACTCGGCTAGCGCGGACGGCGCGTCGTCCCCGACCCACATCTCGAAAAGGTCGCCGAGGATAAACAGCTGCGAGCACTTTCCGCGATAATGCTCGAGAAAGCCTAAGAAGGCCTGCGTCAAGTCAGGACGCGATTCCTGCAGGTGCAAGTCCGAGATTAAGAGTATCGGTCGGCTCAACGCTGCTACTCTTCGCTGACAGTCACTGATTCGATTACCACGTCCTCAGTTGGCACGTCTTGATGGCCACCCAGTGAGCCCGTCTTGCAGCTTTTAATTTTGTTCACGACATCCATGCCGTCGATTACCTTGCCGAATACCGCATATCCCCAACCTTGGGGGCTCGGGCTTGTATGATTTAGGAAACCGTTGTCGCCCACGTTAATGAAAAATTGCGAGGTTGCTGAATGCGGGTCCGAGGTGCGGGCCATCGCGATTGAGCCGACGACGTTGGGAAGGCCGTTGTCTGCTTCGTTTTTGATCGGTTCGCCGTTGGGTTTCTGATTTAGCCCAGGCTCAAAGCCGCCACCTTGGATCATGAAGTTGTCGATAACTCGGTGAAAGATTGTGCCGTCGTAGAATCCGCTCTTGGCGTAATCCAAAAAATTGGCTGCGGAAATAGGGGCTTTGTCGAAGTTTAGTTCGAGGGTGATCGCGCCGTGGTTTGTGTTTAAGACAATCATTTAGGCTTCCTGAGGTCAAAAGTTGATAGTGAGCAATAGTTGAGAGTTGTCGCTGCATCGGGTTCGCGCGACGCTTTCGTAATCGGCTATAATACGCGCTTTGCCGGACCCTTTGTAGGGTTCGCGTAGCGCCAGGAAGCGAAACAGAATGACTAATTCCAGTAAAGCAAAAGAAACCGAGAGTTCGGAAGCGCCGAGTTCAAATTTTATTCGGCACATTGTTGCCGAAGACCTCGCGAACAATCGACATGCAGGCCGGGTGCAGACTCGTTTCCCACCAGAGCCAAATGGCTACTTACACATTGGTCATGCGAAGTCGATCTGCCTTAACTTCGGCATTGCCGCTGAGAATAACGGCCAGTGCAATCTGCGCTTCGATGACACGAACCCTGAAAAAGAGAGCCAAGAGTTTGTCGATGCGATCAAAGAGAATATCAATTGGCTCGGGTTTAACTGGTCGGGTGAGGTGCGCTATTCGTCCTCGTATTTCGAACAACTCTACCAGTTTGCCGTCCAGCTTATCGAAAAAGGGCTTGCCTATGTGTGCGATCTCAGCGCAGAAGAGGCGCGCGAGTTCCGTGGGACACTGACTGATGCCGGTCGCAACAGTCCCTACAGAGAGCGTTCGATAGCCGAGAATCTGGACTTATTCACGCGCATGCGAGCAGGGGAGTTTGCTGACGGCGCTTGCAGTCTGCGGGCCAAGATCGATATGGCATCTCCCAATATCAATATGCGTGATCCAGTGCTCTATCGCATCAGGCATATTCGACATCATCAGACTGGGGATGCGTGGTGTATTTATCCAACGTACGACTATACGCACTGCATCAGCGACGCTATCGAAGGTATTACTCACTCATTGTGTACTCTTGAGTTTGAAGACCATCGGCCACTCTACGACTGGATTCTGAATAGCTTAGATCTGGATTCGATTAAGCAGGCGAGTGATCTTGCGGAGTCGGACCTGCCCTACGTGCTGCCCAAACAAACAGAATTTGCCAAGCTCAAGATAAATTACACAGTAGTGGGTAAGCGTAAACTCAAACAGCTTGTCGATGAAGGGCTGGTTCTAGGCTGGGACGACCCGCGCATGCCAACCCTTGCAGGTATGCGCAGGCGGGGCTATACGCCGGCATCGCTGCGCAATTTTTGCGAGAGCGTTGGGGTCGCACGGAGCGAGAGTCAGGTCGATATAAGCATGCTCGAACATGCGCTACGCGAAGACCTCGACAGCAATGCGCCTCGCGCCATGTGTGTCCTGCGGCCTCTGAAGGTGACCCTGACAAATCTGCCTGGCCCGATTGAATTATCGCTGCAGAATCATCCTAAGAAAGAAGAGATGGGGCGCAGGGCTGTGCCGCTTACCTCTGAAATCGTAATTGATCGTGATGACTTCCGCGAAGAGGCAGAGCCCGGTTTTAAGCGTCTCGTGACTGGAGGTGAGGTGCGTCTGCGGGGTGCCTATGTCATCCGGTGTGACGAGGTCGTGAGAGACGCTCAGGGTGAAATTGATGAACTGAGGTGTAGTGTCGATTTAGCTACTTTGGGCAAAAATCCGGAGGGGCGCAAAGTGAAAGGGGTGATCCACTGGGTATCCGCAACACAGGGCGTGCCTGCCTCAGTGCGTCTGTATGACAGGTTGTTTACCGTTGAAAACCCCGAAAGCAAGGAGGTCGACGATTTTAGGACCTTACTCAATCCAGACTCGCTTACTGTGTTAGAGGATTGTTTGGTTGAACCCGCGGCGGCGTCGGCTGGCGCTGCGTTGAGCTATCAATTCGAACGTGAAGGGTATTTCACCCGCGACAGGCTGGATTCGACCGACGACAAACTCGTGTTCAATCAAACCATAGGTCTTCGCGCGTCCCATTGAGCGCGACAACCGCCTAGCAAGCAGTAGCCACACACGAGAGTCCTACGTAACAGCACCAAGAAATTATTTATGAAAATTTACAACAGCTTTACTCAGACTAAAGAAGAGTTTGTCCCGCGAGAGGCCGGCAAGGTCGGTATCTACGTATGCGGCATTACAACCTATGACTATCTACACCTTGGGCATGCGCGGATGCTCGTCGCTTTCGATATCGTGACCCGCTACCTGCGTTCCAAGGGATTCTCGGTCGAGTATGTGCGCAACATCACCGATATCGACGACAAGATCATCAATCGGGCGAATGAGAACGGGGAACTGTTTACCGACCTCACGACGCGCTTTATTGACGCAATGCACGAAGACGAGGCGGCGCTGGGGGTTCTACCGCCGGATCAGGAGCCCCGAGCTACAGGCCACATTGGCGAGATCGTGTCTCTAATTCAGACGCTGATCGAAAAAGAGCATGCTTACCCGGCAGCCAATGGTGATGTGTATTTCTCGGTCAGTAGTTTTGACGACTACGGTAAGCTCTCTAAAAAGAAGATGGACGAGCTTTTAGATGGCGCGCGTATCGAAATTGGCGAATTGAAACGTGACCCTCGCGATTTTGTACTTTGGAAGCGTGCAGAAGAGGGGGGCGTCGGCTGGGATTCTCCCTGGGGTTATGGGCGCCCAGGATGGCATATCGAATGCTCTGCGATGTCTTCGTGCTGCCTCGGAGACACATTCGATATTCATGGAGGGGGGTCCGATCTGCTATTCCCTCACCACGAAAACGAGATCGCACAGAGCGAGGCGGCAACGGGCGTAAAATTCGCAAATCTATGGATGCACAACGGACCGCTGCGTGTCGATAATGAAAAAATGTCGAAATCGTTAGGCAATTTTTTTACCGTGCGCGAGGTGCTCAAGGTTTACGACGCCGAGGTGCTTCGTCATTTGCTTATTGCGAGCCATTACAGAAGCGCGATCAATTACAGCGAGCAAAGTCTGCAGCAGTCCGAAAGCACACTTGAGCGCTTTTATAATGCGCTAAAGGGACTTGATACAGCGGGTGCGAAGACGCTTACGAACAGTCGTTTCGAAAAAGCGTTTGTTGCAGCCATGGATGATGATTTTAACACCGCCGAGGCATTCGCTGTGCTTATGGATGTAGTGAAGGAAATCAATCGTCTGAAGGCCGAAAGCGACAACGACGCTGATACAGTCAATCAGCTAGGGGCGTTGCTTGTCCGTCTTGGGTCGGTGTTGGGGATTCTGCAGCGCACCCCCGAGGCTTTCTTGCGCCGAGGAATGGATGAGTCGGTCGATGCGAATCATATCGAGGCGTTGATCGCAGCGAGAAAGCAGGCGCGTGCCGACAAAAATTGGGCAGAGGCTGACAGGATCAGGGACGAGTTGGCTTCGTTGCACGTTGTTGTAGAAGACGGGGCGAGCGGCGGCAGTGGCTGGCGCATCGAAGCGCCTTAGCGTCAAACTGCTGTTTAAGTCGTTGACGAAGAGTGCCGACATCAGTATTATGCCGCTCTCTCGAAACGGGCTCGCAAATTGCGAGGGTCGTAGAGAGAGAAGTTTAGCTTGCGAGCTTTGTCTCGACGAAGAATTCAGAGTAAGCTAGACCTCGTGAGGAAAATCCTCACTTAGTCCCTATCGGGGTATAGCGCAGTCTGGTAGCGCGCTTGCTTTGGGAGCAAGATGTCGGGAGTTCAAATCTCTCTACCCCGACCAATTCGGCAGTACGCCATCGTCGTTAAGTCATGGCGTCCACGCTTTTCGAAGGAACCCATTCCTCCGATTGGCGCTAGAGATTGGCTCGCTCGAGGATGCTCGAGTGCTCCAGCTGACTCATCTGGCGCCAGACCACGATCAGTGGTGACTGTAGCTCAGCTGGTAGAGCCCTGGACTGTGACTCCGGTGGTCGCGGGTTCGAACCCCGTCAGTCACCCCACCTTTTCGCTCTTCCCTAGCTTATCCTATGTCCTTGGCCTCTCGCCGGGCGTGAAGTACCTCTACCTCAGATTTTATTCAGTAAATCTCAGCAAACATTTAGTTCGCCTTGGTTAATAGTGTAGACTTACGCCCGCGCGACAGGCGCCCGTAGCTCAATCGGATAGAGCACCGGCCTTCTAAGCCGGGGGTTGCAGGTTCGATTCCTGCCGGGCGCGCCACTCGCGTGATAAGTGTTCCTCTGCATTTTTCGGCTGAGCAATAGGTTTTTTCTAATCCTATGATAAGACTGGCCTCGCGAGCATCAATTGCCCGAACTAGTCGATCCGCTGGCGTTATCATAGCGTTTCCATCCCTAAGGATTGAGGCTTGGTCGGATCGAGGCCAAGCAGATTGCAACGCAGCGTAGCCAAAGGATTGCTCAACGATGGCGCACCATTTTCCTGATCGGAAAGAGTTCAAAGAACAGTTCTTTACACTGTTAAAACCCGAAGCTGAATTTTATAAGGTTGTTCTCGTCTATAGCCTCGCGATTAGCTTGCTAACGCTTGCCGTCCCGCTATCGGTGCAGCTTCTTGTCGATACCGTCGCAAATATTGCGCTTCCTAGAGCGGTTTTTCTGATTGCCTCGCTGCTTTTTGCGCTGCTTTTTTTCTCGGGCGTGATGTATGCCTTGCGCACTTACGCGATGGAATTGTTTTCGCGGAAGATCTACTCGCGAATATCAAGCGAGATGGCGATGACTGCAATGCTCGCAGAGTCGGACTATTTTGAAGAGCACCAACAGGCGGATCTGTTCAATCGTTACTTCGACATCATCACGATTAAAAAATCCCTGCCATCGATACTGACAAATGGCTTCACTTTCCTGCTACAGGCAATTATTGGCTTTACCGTGGTCTCGTTTTACCACTTTTACTTCATGCTCTATTGTCTCGCACTCATTGTCCTAATTTGGCTGATCTGGCGAGTTTGGGGTTGGGCGGCGATCAATTCAGCCTTTAGCCTCTCACAGGCCAAATACGACACTGCTTCATGGCTGCAGTCCCTCGCCGTGACGAACGAGTCTTATCGGACAACGCTCAATCCCACCTTCGCAATTGAAGAGACCGATCGCCTTGTTAGCGCGCATATCGACTGCCAAATTCGACACTTTCGCTACACCTTTGCGCAGCTTCTGAGTTTTCTCTTTCTCTACGCCGCCGCGAGCGCGATCCTCCTCGGCGTTGGCGGATGGCTTGTTATTGCAGGTGAGCTGACACTCGGTCAACTGGTGGCTGCGGAATTAATCATGCTTGCGATCCTCGTTGGACTGCCACAGGTAGCGGGCTATCTCGATAGCTTTTTCGATGTCTGTGCTGCAGTGGAGGAGATATCACGCTTTCGTGAAGTCGACACCCAACTGCCTGCTAAGGCGTCTGCGGTGCCGCTGCCTGATGATTTTACTGCGGTCTTCAAGGCGGTGAAATTCTCTCGCTTCAACAGGGTCAAAGCATTCGATTTCACATTGCCAGACAATGCGTGTGTTCGAGTGCAGGGCGACCCGATAAGTCTCAAGTGGCTCGCAGAACTGCTGAGAGGAAATTACCAACCTGATACTGGCCTGATTACCTTAGGCGGTATCGATAATTTAGAAATCGACCGTCAGTCTTTGCGCGAAGCGATTAAAGTGATTGATCGGGTAACTCTGCTGCCCATGAGTATTTCGAGCTATCTTGATCTCTTCGTCTCAGCCGATTCAGCGCATTCGAAGCAGCAGGCCCTGACGGCACTGGGCCTCGATGAGGAAATCGCTCGCCTTCATAAGGGGCTAGGTGCAAAGCTCAGTCGCAGCGGTTGGCCACTAACTCAGCCCCAGGCGATAAGGCTCAAACTCGCCTCTGCACTGCTCGCGAGGCCCAGGCTACTCGTGCTCGGTGACATCGTTGACTCCGTTGAGCTCGATGTCATGGAGAAAGTAATTGCGCTCCTCAGGCAGCAGGGGACCACAATTCTTTACTTTACTAAACGGCAAGACTTGACGAATTTTTCACATACGCTCGAAATCGATGCGCAATCGCAACGCCTGACCGAATACGCTGGAGGGGCTGTCGCGTGAATAAACCCCAAAACAGATTAGGCGATCAGTCTTTTTCATTTGGTAAACCCTACCAAGAGGACCAGCTCAGCAATCTCAATGCGCTCGCCGCTATTGGTGTTCCGCGTGTTATTCGCGTGAGCTGCTGGATCATACTAATCAGCCTCGCGATAGGCATCTCTGGTCTTTGGATTCCTTGGGTGCAGACGACGTCGGGGGCAGGGCAGGTGACCACTCTCAATCCAAGCGATAGGGTTCAGAGCATCAGTGCATTGGTCACCGGGCGCATCGCGGAATGGTATGTCCAGGACGCAGACTATGTAGAGGCGGGCGATCCGATTGTCAGGATCCAAGACATCGACGATCAACTAGTCGTGCGGCTGCAACTGCAGTTAGACGCAGCGCGGCGCAAAATCGATGCCTCGCAGGAAGCCGTTACTACGGCCCAGATTGACTATCAGCGCCAGCAGGACCTTTTCGCTGAGGGACTGGCGTCGCAGCTCGCGTTTGAGCAGGCGCGAATTAAGGTGCAGCAAATGACTGTATCGCTCGAGGAGGCTAGGTCCGAGTTCAATCAAGCGGAGACTGCGCTTTCGAGGCAAGGCAGTCAGCTTGTCGTAGCACCGAGAAATGGCACCATTATTCACGTTGAGGCCGGTGATACGGCGACGATTGTTAATGCTGGTCAGCCATTGGCGACATTTATGCCCGCCGACACCGAGCGCGCGGTCGAGATTATGATTGATGGGCGCGATATTGGTTTAGTGCATCCCGGAAGACAGGTGCGCCTGCAGTTCGAGGGCTGGCCGGCCTTTCAGTTTAGCGGGCGACCGGATCTCGCAGTGGGCACGTTTCGGGGTGAAGTGGTTTTTGTTGAGCCCTCAGCACGCCTCGACGGACGGTTCCGCGTGTTGGTTAAGGAGCCGTCGGGCTCAGAGGACTGCCTTGAGTCAAAGGTAGTCAATGGGATACCGCGAATGGGAGAATGCGGCTGGCCACCAGAGAGCTTCGTGCGATTGGGGGCAACCGTGCGAGGTTGGATACTCCTAGAAACCGTCCCCTTGGGCTTCGAGCTATGGCGTCTGCTGAATAGTTTTCCTCCCGTTAATATTGCCAGCGCTGCCCCTAGCGAAGAGGCCTAACGCGTGCTCACTCGCTATTGGCTGTTCATTGCTTGTTTTGCATGGCTTGAGGTTTCGGCACAGGTTGACGATGAATTTCGTGCGATGGCCGCAGAGCCTACAACCCTCAATGCAGTCCTGCGCAGTTCTGCGCGCCACTTTCCCACTGTGCAAGCCGCGCAAGCGGCCATCGCCGAACGCGAAGGCAATTTGCTAGCCGCAGAGGGTGTATTCGATCCGAGAGTCGACGGTGGGCTTTATTCGCGTCTTGGCGGCTACTACGACGGCACCGCCGCCGATGTTGGGTTCTATCAGAGCATGCCTTTCATGGGGGCTGAAGTTTTCGCGGACTACTCAGTCTCTGGTGGCGATTTCCCTATTTACGAAGACCAACTCGTAACGACAGATTTTGGTCAAGCGCGCGTTGGTGTTGCGCTGTCGCTCTTGCGTGATCGCGAGATTGATGACCGCAGATTTGCAGTATCCAAAGCCGAGCTCGAAACTCGGATGGCAGAGTTCGGTCTGCTCGCCGAACAAATAGACATTCTTCAGCAAGCCTATATCGCCTATGCGAGGTGGCTGATTTCTGCTCAGCTGCTGTTGGCCTATGAAGAGCTACTCAATATCGCGGTTGTGCGCGGCGCTGCATTGGAGCGGCAGGTCGAAGCGGGTGATGTTGCTGAGATTCTCTTAGTGGAGAACGAGCAGGCCGTATTGCAGCGCGAAGGGCTTGTGGTTGAGTCCCGCCGTCAGGTCCGCCTGTCTGCTGAGCGACTCGCTCTATTCCTTCGCGACGATCAGGGGGTTGTTGTCTTTCCGAACTATGACCAATCCCTCGTCATGCCGGTGCAAGATGAGGGGTTTCTCGATACGCCTGAAGAGGAGTTGATCGAGCAAGCCTTGATGAACAGGCCAGATATCGCTGTGGCGAAAACGCTGCAGTCTCAGTTTAGACTCGAAAAGCGTATCGCAGAAAATCTTGCGAAACCGCGGTTAGATTTTCGAGTCTATTCAGCGCGAGATTTTGGCTCGGGGACACTGCGCCGACAGGGAACGGATACCATTGCCGACATTTCCTTCAGTATTCCTCTCGCCATTCGCACCGCGCGCGGCCGCGCTGCATCGGCTGATGCTCGTCTAACCGGTGTGGGCTATGAGTTAAGATTGCTGATCGATGAGGCAAAAAGAGATTTGCGCTTGTCGCTTGTTAATTTACGCGCAACGACAGAACTGAAGGAAGTCGCACTGCGTGAGCTTGCTGTTGCGCAGCGTCTCGCTGAGGCGGAGCTGCGGCGATTTGAGGCAGGCACTAGCGATTATTTCTTACTGAATGTCCGCGAACGCAGCCTAGGGGAAGCTCAGCTGAGGCGATGGCAGGCGGAGCTGAACCATCAAGTCGCGCTTGCCAACTACTACGGCGTCAGTATGAATCGGGAGGTGCTCTGGGGAGAGTCACCTGAGCCTGCGGAACAGCAATAAATTGTTTTTTGTTGCAGAGGCAGGCTTGGGGTTCGTAATCAGCCTGCCAAAGCAGTAGAATTGCGTCGGCAACACCCGTCTTTATTTGTACGCAGCGAGCCCTCCACTGATGTCGACCTCAATTAAACACCTGAGCGTTCACGATCTAAAGAATGATCGAGAAACCTTTGTCGCCGACCTCTACGAGGGATTAACCGACTGCGGTTTTGTAGTGCTTCGCGACCATGGAATAGCTAAAGCAGATTTGGAAAAGGCCTATGATCTCATAAAGGCGTTTTTCGCATTGCCGGTAGAGACAAAGCTTAAATACGATAGCGGCAGCGGTGGTGCGCGTGGGTACACCGCCTTCGGCCGAGAAAATGCGGCGGGAAATCCGCATTCTGATCTCAAAGAGTTCTGGCACGTGGGTCAAGAACTTGCCCCCACGAGCCCTTATTTCGGAATATACGAACCAAATCACTGGCCTGAGGAATTGCCCGAATTTAAGGCGCATATGTTAAGCATCTATGCGCAGCTCGAGGCGTTGGGTAAATCAATGTTGGCGGCGTTGACGGGGCCTCTCGGACTGGCGCCCGATTTTTTCGACAACATGGTTGAAGATGGAAATTCTGTCTACCGACTTTTGCATTATCCGGCGGTCGAAGGAATGGACACGTCTCAATCGATGCGTGCTGCACCCCATGCAGATATAAATCTGATCACGCTCTTACTCGGTGCAACGGATTCGGGTTTGGAGTTGTTGGGCAAAGAAGGAGAGTGGATTCCGGTCGCTAGCACTAGCGACGAGATCGTCTTAGACACCGGCGATATGATGTCGCGACTAACCAATGATGTGTTTCCGTCGACGGTTCACCGCGTCGTTAATCCAGCAGTGCAGAGTAGCTCTCGATACTCGATGCCATTCTTCTTGCATCCTCACAGTGCTGCGCGTCTCGATTGCCTTCCTCAGTGCGCGGGTGAGGGTGGGGCGAAATACCCGCCGATTAGCGCCGGTGAGTTTTTGCAGCAACGCCTGCGCGAGATCGGTCTCGTCTAGTTATTTGACTCTCTTGATTAGTTGAGTTTTGCGCCTGTCGAGGCTCTTTGGGTTTTGCTGCCGAGATTCCGCAGCGTCTACACGAGAGAGAGGAAAAAGCTGGCGATCGCGCCGGACATAAGGTTCGCTAAAAAGCCAGCAAACACTGCCCTGACACCGAGTTCTGCGACATCTGAGCGCCGAGTCGGTGCCATCGTACCAAGCCCCCCGAGCATAATCCCAATTGACGAGAAATTCGCGAAACCACAGAGCGCGAAGGTGACGACGGCTTGGGAATGAGCGCTCAGCGAGTCCATCTGTTCGGTTAGTGCGACAAAGGCCACGAATTCGTTGAAGACGAGTTTCTGCCCAATCAGGCTGCCGGCTAGGTTGGTTTCTTCCCAAGGGATGCCCAGTAAGAAGGCTAAAGGTTGGAATGCATACCCCATCAGCAGCTGCAGCGAGAGCGATTCAAAACCTACCAGACCTCCGAGCCAAGCGAGAATCGCATTGATCAAGGCAATGAGGCCGACGAATGCCAACACCATCGCGCCTACGTTGAGCGCGAGCCCCATGCCGCTGCTCGCACCGGCAGCCGCGGCGTCGATGACGTTTACATGTTCATCGAATTCCAGTTCGATTTCTTCACTGTCCTCAACGATGTCCTCGGTCTCTGGGATCATCATCTTGGCCATAAGAAAGCCGCCCGGTGCTGCCATAAAGCTGGCCGCAAGCAGATAGCGAAGCTCTACACCGAGCAGGACATAACCCGCTAGAACAGAGCCCGCGACCGTTGCCATGCCGCCAACCATCACAGCGAATAGTTCTGAGCGCGTCATATTAGGTATATAAGGCTTTACCACCAGGGGCGCTTCGGTTTGTCCGACAAATATGTTTGCGGTCGCCGACATTGACTCTGCCTTGCTTGTACCGAGTAGCCTCTGCAGCGCGCCACCGATGACACGAATGACCCAGCCCATTATTCCGAGGTAGTAGAGAACTGAGACTAGGGCAGAAAAGAAAACGATCACGGGGAGTACGTGGAAAGCAAAGATGAACCCCATCTCAAACGCACCGATGGGTCCGAATACAAAAGCGATGCCGTCTTGCGCGTTGCCTAGAACGCTAGTGACTGCATCCGATATAGCGCTCAAAAGCGAAACGCCTAGTGGCAGGTAGAGCACGATGCCCCCGAGCGAGAATTGCAGGAGTAACGCAAGACTAACTGTTCGCCAATTAATTTCTCTGCGATTCGTCGAAGTAAGGAAGGCAACCGTAAACAAAACGGCAATGCCAACGAGGCTGATTAGTGCGCCCATAGTGTTATCTCTCAGTCTCTGCCCGCCCAAGCTCAATCGCGGCCCTGTTATAAATCGTTATCGCTTTACTGGTCTGCCCAACTGCCCCTGTCGCTTTTAGGTGAACTACAGGTGGGCTGAATGCCACTAACGCTCGACCTTTAGGCTAACAGCAGTGGCATGATTCGGTCCTTTGCGGCGGAGACGGCAAGTGCCGGGTCCTCCTCGCCGCTAATCACTAAATCCGCGTGCGCCATGGATGGCGCGAGGAAGGCATGATACATCGGTCGGACTGTAGATTCGAACTGTGAATGCACAGATTCTTCGGTTCGCCCGCGTTCTTGAGTGTCGCGTATGACTCGCCTTTGAAGGCAGACGTCGAGGTCTACATCGACAAACAGGCCTAGATCGAGGGTGGCGCGAATGCGTGGCTGACTGAGTAACAGGCAGCCCTCAACAAGTATCACATCTGCGGGTTGTAGTGACTCTGAGCGCTCGGCGCGCGTATGGCTCGCATAGTCGTAAATTGGAATGTTGACGGCTTGCCGAGTTTTGAGCAGAAGCAGATCGCGTTCAAGCAGCGCGTGATCAAGCGCATCAGGATGGTCAAAGTTGAGCGCCGCGCGCTCGTCGAGCGTGAGATGCGCTTGGCTATGATAGTAGGCGTCCTCGGGCACGACAGCGACGCTGAGCACGCGTTCGGCAAGAGACGTGTCTTGCATTAGCGCAGCACGAAGTCTGCGGGTCAGAAGACTCTTGCCTGATCCAGAGGGGCCAGCGATCGCTATGATTTTTGGCTGCACTTGTGCTCCCCTGGGGCTAGTGCACGCTCGCGTTCAATCCTGTCTGGATAAACGCAGCGTGGGTTAAATCGTTCGACCACGCAGCGCGTCGATTCGAGTCTGCAGCGGCGGGTGACTCATGAACAGCGATCCCATGCCGCGTCCACCGCTTATCCCAAAAGCGGTAAGCTGACCGTCGAGTTCGCCCTCGATTTTCCCCGCTGACTGATTCGATTTAAGCCTTTCCAATGCAGCGATCATCTTTTGCTTGCCCGCGAGACTAGCGCCACCTGCATCGGCGCGGAATTCGCGCTGCCGTGAGAACCACATAACGACGATGCTTGCGAGCATTCCGAAGACCACCTGAAACGCCATCACCGTCATAAAGTAGACGAATTGGTTGTTGCTTCCACGATTAATTGCGCTCGCTGCAATGCGCGCGAAGAAAAAGACGAAGGTGTTTAAAACGCCCTGAATCAGCGTTAGCGTGATCATATCGCCGTTGGCAACATGACTTACTTCGTGGGCGAGAACCGCTTCGGCTTCCTCACGAGTCATACTTCGAAGAAGTCCGGTACTGACGGCAACCAGCGCGTTGTTTCTGCTCGCGCCGGTCGCGAACGCGTTGATTTCTGGCGAGTCGTAGACTGCGACCTCCGGTGTCCCAATCCCTGCCTGGCGTGCTTGGCGCTCGACCGTGCTGACAAGCCAGCGTTCGTGCTCGTTTACAGGCTGCTCGATGACTCTCGCACCGACGCTGCGTTTGGCTATCCACTTGGACATTAGGAGAGAAATAACAGAGCCGCCCATGCCGAATACGCCGCTTATGACTAGCAAACCCATATTGCTAGACGAATCTAGTCCGAGCGCAGGCATCAGTATGGCTAGCACAATGCTCAAAACCAACATCACAGCGAGGTTGGTGAGAATAAACAGTATTATGCGCTGCATGAATAACTCCTTGGGTTGTGAGACTTTCTATAACGCGCTGACACGTCTTACTACTATATTCTGCTGCAAGTCAGCGTGTCGCTACAATCATTCTTTATTTCACTCAGGTTAATTGTGGCAGATGCTCAGAATTAAAGGCATTGGTTAATTAAATAATAGAGTGGGCATTGCGCAGTGGAAGCCTGGTTATGAATTCCTTGGGACAGGCGATGAGGTCGTCCTGGCTGTCTTCTCGCCAGTCAACGAATGGCTTAATACTAAAGAGTCCGTTCCATTTCGCGCGGGCATTGCGCCTTCGCGTCTTGCGACCATCGTCACGCCGTCTGTCGAAAGTGAAAAGGCGATAGTCACTGGGCAGGCACCCCAAAAGATCGCGCCGTGAGGCGAAGCTAAATTCCCTGCCGTAGCTGACTTCTAGCACGATAACTGGCCTACTGCGGATAAGTGTTTCCCTGAGTCCTTTCAAGGCGCTTTTCTCAAAGCCCTCGACGTCTATTTTGATTAGATCAGGATGGTGGAGCGTGTCGAGACTATCGCCTGCGCGTACTGCGATGTTGCCTACTAGCCGATTGCCTTTTGCTGTGCTTGCTTTATCGAAAGAACCGATGCCGCGGTTAGTGCCGCAGGGGGCATAAAAGGGCAGTGATGTATCGCGTTCGGCCAAGCCAAAGCGATGAAGAGTTATATTCTGTAGCTGATTGCGGCTGATATTGTCCTCGAGCAAATTCGCTATCGCGGGGTGGGGCTCGAATGCATGAACGGTTTCTACATAGCGCGAGAGAAGTAGCGCGTGCTGCCCGGAATTGGCGCCGACATCCCAGAAGGTTAGCGCGGTATTATTACTCCCAGACGCGGTTTTTGCGCGCAAAGCGAGCGCTGTTTCTATGAGGAAATTTGCTAAAGGCTTTTCGAAAGCTCCGTAGAAGTAAATGTCGAAGTCGATTGCATCGAGTAGAGTGCCCTTATAGTGGAGCTCATTAATTCGCGTAGTAAAAACGAAGGCGCTATCGAAAGTGTTATTCCCGATAACGCCGTGCGCGGAGGCCTTCCTGACAAGCCGCTTTGCGATCTTGCGGCGAATCTTGCGTGGTAACCACGAACACCAGATTAGGCGATCTCTAATTACGCTCTCTACTCTACGCATGATTGTTACTCTTTTCCTCACTTGCCCGTCTTTTTACCTGCGCAAAAACAGATTCGCTTGAACACCGTTTAAAGTAAGCGTAACTTGCGCGTTCGATCATTATGGAGAACCTTAATGTTAGCGCTAATTGGCGGAACAGGCCTTAACACGCTAGAGGGAATAGAGGGTTTTCAGCTCTCTCGAGCCGAAGGCATTGCAACCCGCTATTCAGAAACGACGGTCGAGGTCAGTGTTTATTCCTATTTGGGTAATGAGCTGCTATTCATTCCGCGCCATGGTGACGGGCATGTAGTGCCGCCGCATAGGATAAACTATCGGGCTAATATTGACGCGCTGCGTCTTGCGGGCGCGACGCGGGTGGTCGCGATGAATGCAATCGGTGGTATCGCACCACAGCTTTGCCCCGGCAGCATAGCTATTCCCATGCAGATTATCGATTATAGCTACGGCCGCATTAGCTCGTTCTATGAGGATGATCTCGACGGTGTTGTGCATATCGATTTTGGTGAGCCGTATTCGCGAGAGTTAAGGCAGGCGTTGCTCGATGCAGCCGCGCGCGCTAATGCGCCCCGGCGAGAACCCGTTGCCGTTATCGATGGTGGAGTTTACGGTTGCACGCAGGGTCCGAGGCTTGAGACCAATGCTGAAATCAAGAGACTTCAGGCAGACGGTTGCACGATGGTTGGCATGACAGGTATGCCCGAGGCGGCGCTTGCGCGCGAAGCGGGCCTTGATTACGCTACGATTGGGTTGGTCGTTAACTGGGCGGCGGGCCTCACGCAGGACACTATTACCCTAGACGAGATCTATGAGGTTATAGAGACCGTTTCGCCTTTTTTGCATACTCTAATTCGAGAGGTCATCGAGCCTAGCTGATGCCTCTTCTGAGTCCGGTGGGGGCACTTCGTAGGGCTGAGCCAGAATAATCACGCCTATTGCCGGACTGTCTAAATAGTGGAACTCGCCGCTGCGAAGTTCGCGCGACTGCTTATGCTGATAAGCGAGGTCACCAGCAAGGCTTGTCTTGAGTATAAAGTTGGTGTCCACGACAATGCGATCACGGCGAGCATTGAAATGTAAATCGAGGGTCCCCTCGAGTTCGGAGGTCCCGCCGCGCTGCATGCCCCCAGAGAGCTTGATCGGCACAGACTTTCCCTCGTCGGTGAGTGGCTGCCGCCATACCGCATGCGTCAGCAAGCGATAATCGGGCGATCGCTCAAGCGCGCGATTGGTTTGCTGAAAGTCGCTCTCACTCGAAGACAGCTCAATAAGCGGGTCGCGCGCAAGGTCTACGAATTTATAGCTCTTGCCCCCTTCAGCGAGCGGACGAAGCACGGGCATGTTTCCTGCTGACGAATTCGCCGCGGCCTGATTATCCTCGGCGGCCCCGTCAGGCCATTGCGCGAGATTCAATAGGTCGAAAAACTGAGTGAGAGAGATTGTAGGGGCGTTTTCGAGCGCGGCATCCGCTCTTGCGATGGGCAATTCCTGAGCACGATCACTCGCTAGCTCATTGCTAAAGACAGACACCTCGAAAGTGAACCAGCGCTCGTTCTGCGCACTGCCAGAGAAAGAGGCGAGGACGAGGAAGAAAGCGGTCATTATTTTTGCCGACACGCCTTTTAGTGCCCCCCTTCGCTCACTCATCAAGACGAAGCCTCGCGAGTACGGCGTCGATAAAGTCCAGTTTGTCATCGGGCATTTCGGCATTGTGGGTGAAATTCAATTGATTAGGACCACTAAATTTAAACAGCTGAGGCTGCTGTTGTACAAGCTCGATGAGAGAGAGGCCGTCGACTTTGGTGTCTGATCGAAACTCGAATCTTCCGGATACCGCATTGGCGTCGATTTTGCTGATTCCGAAACCCTGAGCCGCTAGTTTTAGCTGCGTCACTCTGAAGAGAAGCTGTAAGGGTTTAGGTAACATGCCAAAGCGATCAATCATCTCAACCTGCAGCTCACGTAATTCTTCTGCATCTTTGCAGGCCGAGATACGTTTGTACATGATTAGCCGGATATGAACATCGGGCAGATATTCGTCTGGGATGAGCGCCGGGATTCGCAGATTGATGTCTACCGCCTTGCTGGTTTCAAGATCAATGCTCGGCGCCCGACCATCCTTGATCGCGGCAACGGCTTCTTCCAGCATCTCAGTGAAGAGAGTAAAGCCTATCTTTTGCAGGTGGCCGCTTTGCTCATCGCCTAGAAGTTCGCCTGCACCGCGAATCTCGAGATCGTGACTGGCGAGGGTGAAGCCCGCACCGAGGTCTGAGGCTGCTTGAATCGCATCGATTCTCTTCTGCGCGTCCGGCGTAAGTTTGGTTTGGGTGGGTAGCAATAAATAGGCATACGCTTGGTGATGCGAGCGCCCGACGCGACCACGCAGTTGATGTAGCTGGGCAAGGCCAAATTTGTCGGCACGATCAATCACAATCGTGTTGGCGCTCGGAATGTCGATGCCTGTCTCGATGATCGTTGTGCAAAGCAAGATGTTGAACTTCTTATGATAGAAGTCTGCCATTACTTTCTCGAGCTCTCGCTCTGCCATTTGTCCATGGGCAATCGCGATACGCGCCTGAGGAACGATTTCTTGTAGGTGGGCAGCAGTGCGTTCAATCGACTTCACTTCGTTGTGGAGGTAAAACACTTGGCCGCCACGCAGAAGCTCGCGCGAGACAGCTTCCTTTATAAGGCTATCTTGGGTTTCCCTCACAAACGTTTTCACCGAAAGACGCTTCGAGGGCGGCGTTACGATGAGTGAAAGATCGCGGATACCGGCGAGACTCATATTGAGAGTACGGGGGATTGGCGTGGCAGTGAGAGTGAGTATGTCAACATTCGCGCGTAGCTCTTTGAGCTTCTCTTTCTGGCGCACGCCGAACCTATGCTCCTCATCAATAATCAGCAAGCCGAGGTCGGCGTACTTTATTTGATTGTTTAACAATCGGTGTGTGCCGACGAGAATATCTACTTTACCCGCTGCGACCCTCTCGAGAACTGCATTCTGTTCGGCGGCGGTTTTAAAGCGACTTATCACATCGACCTCGACGGGCCAGTCGGCAAATCGATCCTTAAGACTCTCATAATGTTGCTGCGCCAGAAGCGTTGTTGGGACGAGGAGGGCGACCTGTTTATTATTCTGGACTGCGATAAACGCGGCACGCATGGCGACTTCGGTTTTTCCGAATCCAACATCGCCACAGACGAGTCGATCCATGGCGCGCGGCAGCGCCATATCGTTTATAACGGCTTCGATTGCTGTTTCTTGGTCGGCGGTTTCCTCGAAAGGGAAGCTGGACGCGAATTTGTCGTAGTCGATGTCCTTCACTTTATAGGTGTAGCCTTTCTTCGCCTCGCGCTGAGCATAAATGTCTAGCAGCTCAGCCGCCACGTCGCGGATTTTCTCAGCAGCTTTACGCTTGGCTTTCGCCCACTGGTCGGTGCCGAGTGAATTCAGTGGCGCACCGTCTTCACCGCCGCTGTAGCGACTGATCAAATGCAGTGACGCGACAGGGACGTAGAGTTTTGCCTCGTTAGCATATTCGAGCATCAGAAATTCGGTTGCTTGGCCGTCAGTGACTATGGTCTCGAGACCGCGATATCGACCAACACCGTGGTCTATATGGACGACCGCATCGTTGAGGCGAAGCTCGGTGAGACTCTTGACGATAAAGTCTGTATTGCTCTGGGTCGCACGCCTGCGCCTGCGCTGTGCGATTCGGTTGCCGAATAATTGTGCCTCGGTGACCAGAAGCAGCTGCTGATCTTCGAGCCATAGACCGTGGTCGAGCGGTGCAATCGCGATACCTAGCAGCTCATCCGAGTCTACAAAGTCTTGCCAATGGTCGAACTGCTTCGGCCTCAAGCTGATTTGTTTTAGTACCTCAATGAGCGTTTCGCGCCGACCGGCGCTCTCCGCGCAGAACAATATTCGCTGGTCTGGGCGCTCGGCTAAGAACTGCAAGAGTGCGGCGAAGGGCATCTTTAACGAACTGTCGCTCGACAACGCAGGCAGCGGTGAACCTCCAAGACTGTAGGCTGCGGGATCTTGCCTAAATTCAATCTGTCTGAAGCGTTTGAACTCACGCAGCAGTTCATCTATCTGAATAAAACCCTCAGTGGGGCTGAGGATAGGGCGTTGACGGTCGAACTGGCGTTCATCGAAGCGCGATTCTATGTCGAGCCAGAAGCTGTCGCCGGCGTCTTTGAGTCTTCCGAGCCGACAAAGCGTCGTGGAATCTGGCAGGTAATCGAAAACTGAATTTAACTCATCGAAAAAGAGTGCTAAGTAATATTCGAGTCCCGGCGACGCGATGCCTTCGCTCACATCTTGGTAAAGAGGCACCTGACGCACATCCACATCGAAGCGATCACGAAACGCGTTGCGAAATTTAGTGACGCCTGCTTCGTCTAGCGGATACTCGCGCCCCGGCAGCAGCCTTATCTCATCGATTTTGCCTTGCGAGAGCTGCGTCTCGGGATCGAATAGGCGTAGCGTCTCAATTTCATCGTCCCATAAATCTATTCTAAAGGGCTGCTTGCTCCCCATCGGGAAGAGATCGATTATGGAGCCCCTCACCGCGAATTCTCCGTGCTCGTAAACTGCGTCGACACTTTGGTAGCCGGCCGAGACGAGCTGTTCGCGTAAGCGATTGATATCGAGTTTCTGACCAATCCTGAGTTTGAGTGTGTTTGCCAGCACATAATGCTTGGGCGGTAGCTTGTGCATCAGGCTCGTTATAGAGACAACCAGGATGCCGCGCTCGAGCGTCGGGAGATGGAAAAGCGCGCTCAACCGATCGGAGACTATGTCTTGATGGGGTGAAAAATTGTCGTAGGGGAGCGTCTCCCAATCAGGCAATGTGAAAAGCTTTAGCGTTGGGTAAACTGAACTGAAATAGCGCAATTCGCGCCTAAGTTCCTCGACGCTCTCATTGTTTTCACAGATGACGACTACTGGCCCCAGAGCCTCTGACGCGGCTTGGGCAATGGCAAGGCTGCGCGTGCTGCCATGTGCGTCACTCCAGTACTGGGTTTGATAAGCATCGCTTGGGAGTGGAGGATTGAATGGGTTCATGGCTGCGGCCGGGCGACTAGCAAACGGCAAGTATAGCTCAGTTTCGGCCGTGTTTCTTGCACTAGCGGGTTATAACTCTGATAATAGCCCGCTTAAAAACAGCCTCTTCGTGCGGGCAATCGCGCGATTGACAGGGGTTCAACTCACCACCTGCGGTGACTTCATGCGCAGTATCGACGTGCTAATCGCTCGATAGCGATGCTGCGCCACAAACAGAAAGGGGATTTTGTGATCCGTCCTAGCGTAGACGACTATTTTGGCGACTGGAAACAGCGTGAAGCTTTAGTGCAGGAAATGATTCCTGTCATCGGTAGGCTCTTCAGCCAGCGCAACGTAGGCATTTTTATCTATGGCCGCCCTCTGCATAACCGCTCGGTGACCTTCATCATGAAGTCGCATCGATTCGTGCGCCAAGTCGAGCGTAACGAAATGTCCGAATTCGAATCGCACCCGATGCTGATGGAGCTTGCAAAGCTCGACCTTTGGAACGCGCAAATAGATCTGGGCAAGCTCACTGTCCGCTACATGGAGCATATCGCCGATAAGGGCGCTGACGCCGTGTCGGTAACCGACTTCGTCAAAGCCGAGCTAGGTTATCTAGACGGTGTGAATGAAAAGCCGGTGCCGAAGTCGCAAGACGTTGTGCTCTATGGCTTCGGCCGTATTGGCCGCCTGATGGCGAGGCTGCTTATCGAGCGTACAAGCAACGGCGAAGTCATGCGCCTCAAGGCGATCGTCGTGAGGCCGGGAGGTGAGGGTGATCTCGAAAAGCGCGCCAATCTTTTTACCAATGACTCCGTGCATGGCACTTTCCAAGGAACCCTGCGGGTTGACCATGAGCGCAATATGCTTATCGCGAACGGCAACGAGATCCGGGTCATTTACGCAAGCTCCCCCGAGGAGATCGACTACAACGAGTACGGCATCGATGACGCCTTGATAATCGACAACACTGGTATGTGGCGGGATGAGGCGGGTCTGTCTCGGCATCTTAACGCTAAGGGCGCCGCTAAGGTCATTCTGACGGCACCCGGCAAGGGCGACATTAAGAATATTGTCTATGGAATCAACGACGATCAGATTACGCCCGAAGACAAAATCATTACGGCAGCGTCGTGCACGACTAACGCGATAGCACCAGTGCTCAAGGTTGTGAACGACCGCTTCGGCATTGCGCACGGGCATGTCGAAACCGTGCATGCGTATACCAACGATCAGAATCTGATCGACAACTACCACAAGGGAAGCCGCCGTGGGCGAAGTGCCGCATTGAACATGGTGCTGACCGAAACCGGCGCCGCGAAGGCGGTTGTTAAGGCTGTCCCCGAACTAGAGGGAAAGCTTACCGGCAATGCTATTCGCGTCCCAATCCCTAATGTCTCGATGGCGATACTGAATCTCACGCTCGACAATGCGACGACCAAAGAGGAGTTGAACGAGTTCCTCCGCGATATCGCCTTGCATTCGAAATTGCAGAACCAAATTAGCTACACTGAATCACCCGACGCTGTGTCGAGTGATTTCGTGGGTACGCGCGAAGCTGGTGTGGTTGATTCGAATGCGACGATAGTCAGCGGGAACAAAGTTGTGCTCTATCTTTGGTATGACAATGAGTTTGGCTACTGCTGTCAGGTCGGGCGAATGGTCTATAAGATGGCCGGTGTTAAATACCAGTATTACCCGATCGAAGAATAGCGTCACCTGATGATCCTGGAGGAAAGCGCCGTGAATCGCAATTCATGGCGTTGATTCCAATTCCCTCCTGCCCTTGTTTTTACTAGAAATTCCCTCCGGTTAAGTCTATAATTCGCACCGCCCAAATTCACTGAATCCTCGCAACCTAAATGTTTCATAACGGTGCGTGGAATCAGTGTGTGATAGCCGCAGTCTAAGAGACGAATGTCTCGATTTCGGCATCCGAATCTGACTCTTTCGCGTAGTGTGCGGTGACGCCCGCGAGGGCGCGAACGCCGACCTCTTAGCGGCGCGGGAGAGCAGGGATAGGCGGACCTCTGACCTGCGGGCGCGGAGCCCACTCTTTGTAGAAAAGGCGATACTTTAGGCGATGAATAGAATTAAACGCGGTATGCAATTGCCACTCGCGGGCGCTCCAGAGCAAGTCATAGCGGGTGTACAAGCGCCACGATCGCTCGCCATCCTGGGCGAAGACTATGTCGGAATGAAGCCAACTATGCTTGTCGCTGAGGGTGATCGAGTGAAGCTGGGTCAGCCACTATTCAGCGACAAGAAAAACCCAGAGGTTATCTATACTTCACCTGGCTGCGGTGTGGTCAGTGCGATCAATCGAGGCTATCAGCGGCGTCTACTTTCTCTTGTCATAGAACTCGAGGGCGATGAGCAGGTGGAGTTGAAGTCCTACACCTCCGCCGAACTCCCATCGCTAAGTCGAGACCAAGTCGTGGAAGATCTCGTTCAGTCGGGTCTCTGGACAGCACTTCGAGTTCGTCCCTTTAGCAAAGTGCCGACGCCAAGCGAGCAACCGGTCTCTCTGTTTATCAATAGTATGGATACCAACCCGCTCGCGGCGAACCCCTCATTAGTCATAGCCGAAAGAGTCGAGGATTTCGCACGCGGGGTAAACATTCTGTCGAAAATCCCAGCCGGCGAGACCTTCCTTTGTCTCGATGCTTCGGTCAAAGCAGTAATCGCGAGCTGCAAATTCAATGCGAACGTACGCGTTGAAGAGTTCTCGGGGCCGCATCCTGCAGGACTAAGCGGAACGCATATTCATACCCTATCTCCGGCGGGTATGTCGAAGCAGGTTGCGTATATCAATTATCAAGACGTTATCGCCGTCGGCAAACTCTTCGCGACAGGTGTGCTTGATACGAGTCGCGTGATTTCGCTCGCCGGGCCGCAAGTGACAGCGCCGCGTCTCATTCGTTCGCGTTTGGGTGTTAACCTAGATGAGCTGTGTGCCGGTGAGCTTAAGGGTAACGATAATCGCATCATCTCGGGCTCCGTTTTAGGTGGTCGCAAGGCTGAGGGAAGCGAAGCGTTTCTCGGTCGCTATCATTCTCAGGTGACAGTGATAAGAGAAGGACGCGATCGGCCGCTTTTTGGCTACCTCTCTCCGGGCAAGAATAGACACTCGGTTATGGGGATTTATATCAGCAGCTTCTTCAAATCGGAGCCTCTACCCTTGAGCAGTAGCGCGCAGGGAAGTGACAGAGCGATGGTGCCAATCGGCGCCTACGAGAAAGTCATGCCTCTGGATATTCTGCCGACACAGCTGCTGCGCGCTCTTATTGTAGGTGATATCGAATCGGCGATAAGTCTCGGCGCGCTAGAACTCGATGAAGAAGACCTGGCGCTCTGCAGCTATGTCTGTCCGGGTAAATACGAGTATGGAACTTTGCTGCGCGATAACCTTACGCGCATCGAGAAAGAGGCCTAGCCGCGCGGCTAGAGTATATGCAACGGCAGCCTAGCTGCTAATTACAGTTTGCTCTTAGTGGAATACTGATGGGATTAAGACGAGTACTAGACGACCTCGAGCCACACTTTCATGAAGGTGGGCGCTTTAGTAAGTTCTACGCATTATATGAAGCCGTTGACACGATCTTCTACAGCCCGAGCAAGATAACGGTCTCGCAGCCCCACGTTCGTGACGGCATTGATCTAAAGCGCGTAATGATTACGGTCTGGATCGCCGCTTTTTTCCCTATGTTCTACGGCATGGCAAACCTGGGCTACCAGGCAAACAGCGCCATTCTCAATCTAGGCCTCACGGGAACGGGTGATTGGCATGAGGCGATCATCTCGCTCGTCGCCGGACACAATCCAGAGAGTCTCTGGGATAATATGATCTACGGCGCGGCACATTACCTGCCTATCTATTTTGTTGTCTTTATGGCGGGTGGATTCTGGGAAGTGCTCTTTGCCATCAAGCGCAAGCATGAGATCAACGAAGGCTTTTTCGTCACATCGATACTGTTTACCCTGATTTTGCCGCCAGATATTCCTCTCTGGCAGGCAGCGCTCGGAATTAGCTTTGGTATCGTAATCGGTAAAGAGGTGTTCGGGGGCACTGGGAAAAATTTCTTGAATCCCGCGCTCACTGCGCGCGCCTTTCTCTATTTCGCCTATGCGCCACAGATGTCAGGCGACTCTGTGTGGACTGCCGTAGACGGATTTAGCGGCGCAACAGCGCTCAGTCAAATGGCCTCAGATGGACTGCCCGTGATCGCTGCTGCGACGGGAGAAGTGCTGACTTGGAGTGACGCATTCTTTGGGCAGATGCAGGGCTCAATCGGTGAGACCTCTACCTTCGCCATTCTGCTTGGCGGTGCGATGCTGCTAATTACTCGCATTGCCTCGTGGCGCACGATGGCTGGCGTTTTTCTGGGTATGGCGGCCACGGCGACATTATTTAACGTGATTGGGTCAGATACCAATCCACATTTCGCCACGCCTTGGTACTGGCACGCAGTTGTGGGTGGCTTTGCATTCGGCATGGTTTACATGGCAACAGACCCCGTGTCGTCATCAATGACTAACACCGGCAAGTGGTTCTACGGAGCGCTAATCGGCTTTATGACTATTATCATTCGAGTCGTAAATCCTGCGTACCCGGAGGGCATCATGCTCGCCATATTGTTCGCCAACCTTTTTGCGCCACTGATTGATTTCAGTGTCGTCAGAGCCAACATCAACAGGAGGCGCTCGCGCGGTGTCATCTAAAGATACAGTCTCAAAAACCTTAGTTGTCGCTTTTTTCTTGTGCGTAGTTTGTTCGATTCTTGTATCCGGCACGGCGGTAATTCTTAAGCCGATGCAGGATCAGAATAGGGTGCTCGACCGCAACAAAAATATTCTCAGCGCTGCAGGTCTCTATGATCCTTCGATTCATAGCGATAGTGATATTGCCGAGTTATTCAGCCGGTTTACACCGAGGCTTGTCGATATTAACGCGGGTCGTTTCCTCGAGGCTGAAGAGGCGATCGGGCTGGGGATCGACATTGTTAATTATGATCAGAGAACGGTCGTTACCGACCCTGAACTGTCAGAGGCGCTAACGAGTGAAGAAGATCTCGCTGATGTGAAACGGCGTGCACTCTATCAGATGGTCTACCTGATGGAAGGCGATGAAGAGAATGAGCTCGATACTATCGTATTGCCGGTTAGTGGCTACGGACTGTGGGGGATTCTTTACGGGTTTATGGCGCTCGAAGGTGACGCGAATACTGTCAAAGGGCTCGCATTTTACGAGCTAAAAGAAACGCCGGGGCTCGGAGCCGAAGTGCGCAACCCCCGCTGGACAGCATTATGGCCGGGGAAGAAGGTTTATGCCGAAGACGGCTCCGTCGGTCTGACCGTCGTGAAGGGCGCAGGGATGGGCGAATACGAAATTGATGGCTTGTCTGGAGCTACTCTAACAAGTCGCGGGGTGGCAAACCTCGTTCAGTATTGGCTTGGTGATGATGCGTTTGGGCCGCTTCTTAAACAGTTGGGCGGTGGGCAGAGCCAAGCAATTGCTGCGTTAGATCGATAGTAAGAACGAGATCAACGGCAGGAGCTTTAGCGCAGATAGCCCAGTTTGTTGGGCTAGACGAAGAATTTGATGAGATAAAGCAGCAATACGCTGAGGGGAATGGGAAACTAAATGACGAGCGCCAAAGAAGTCGTCTTTAAACCGTTGTTTGACAATAATCCGATCGCCTTGCAGATACTTGGTGTCTGTTCGGCGTTGGCGGTAACCACGCAGTTGAGCGTCACATTAGTGATGTGTATTGCGCTGACTAGTGTGACCGCATTTTCGAATTTATTCATTTCGATGATCCGTAACTACATGCCCTCGAGCATCCGCATCATCGTGCAGATGACAATTATTGCATCGCTTGTGATCGCGGTAGATCAGTTCTTGCAGGCTTTCGCCTACGAGATTAGCAAGAGTTTGAGCGTTTTTGTCGGCCTCATCATTACTAACTGCATTGTCATGGGACGCGCAGAGGCATTTGCCATGAAGAATCCGCCGGTTCTTAGTTTTCTGGATGGAATTGGCAATGGCTTGGGTTACAGCGTGGTACTTATCGTCGTTGCGGTTTTCAGGGAGCTTCTTGGCTCCGGCTCATTGCTCGGCTACGAAATTCTCCCGCTTGTCAGCAACGGCGGCTGGTATCAGGGCAATGGCTTAATGCTCCTCGCACCGAGCGCGTTCTTTATTATCGGTCTATTCGTCTGGGTTTTGCGAAGTGTTAAAACAGAGCAGGTCGAGAGTGCAGAGTTTCGCATCGCGCCGCATGCTGCACATTCGCACGAGGGAGCATTCTAAATGGAAGCCTTACTCAGTCTGTTTGTGAAAGCGGTTTTTATCGAGAACATGGCTCTTCAGATGTTCCTCGGCATGTGTACGTTTCTCGCGGTATCTAAAAAAGTAGAGACTGCGATTGGCTTAGGCGTTGCGGTCGTTGTGGTTCAGGTCATCACAGTGCCCGTAAATAACTTGATTTTTAACCTTCTCCTGCGCGAAGGGGCACTTAGTTGGATGGGGCTGCCAGACCTGTCATTAGCGTTTCTCGGTTTCCTTTGCTACATCGGTGTTATCGCTGCGATGGTGCAAATACTCGAAATGTTCCTCGATAAGTTTGTGCCAGCCCTCTATAGCGCACTAGGCGTTTTCTTACCCCTGATTACCGTTAACTGCGCCATTTTGGGTGCGACGCTGTTCATGGTCGAACGCGATTATACCTTTCCGGAAAGCGTCGCCTTTGGTCTAGGGTCAGGTTTCGGTTGGGCGCTGGCTATCGTGGCGCTCGCGGGTATTCGCGAAAAGCTGAAGTACAGCGATGTGCCGGAGGGCCTCCGCGGTCTCGGCATTACTTTTATTACGGTTGGACTCATGTCGCTTGGCTTTATGTCGTTAAGCGGTGTGTCGCTCTAGCCGATTTCGGGCGAGCTAAAAGCGCCGTCGCTGCGTACTAGTCATTGATAAAGTAACTCATTAAGCGAAGCTAAAATGATCGATTTTGCAACAATTATAGGTGGGGTGGCGCTGTTCACCGTCGTGGTGATGCTTCTCGTATCGCTCATTCTCGTCGCGCGCGCACGTCTTGTCAGCAGTGGCGATGTTCAGATTGAAATCAATGGCGATCCAGATCGAACACTTACCGTGCCCGCTGGCGGCAAGCTACTCAACACGCTTGCCGATGCAGGCATATTCCTCTCCTCGGCTTGCGGAGGCGGCGGAACCTGTGCCCAGTGCAAATGCCAGATTCTAGACGGCGGCGGCTCGATGCTGCCTACAGAGGAAGGTCATTTTACTCGCGGCCAGCGCAGGGATAATTGGCGTCTCTCCTGTCAGGTTGCCGTCAAGCAGGATATGAAGATAGAGGTTGCGCCAGAATTCTTTGGCGTGAAGCAGTGGGAAACCACTGTGCTTTCGAACGATAACGTGGCTACTTTTATTAAAGAACTCGTGTTGGAAATCCCCGCGGGAGAAAGTGTAGATTTCCGCGCCGGCGGCTACGTGCAATTAGAAGTGCCACCCCATGAGGTGCGCTACGCAGACTACGATATCGAAGAACAATATCGTGGAGACTGGGAACATTTTGGCCTCTTTAGCAAAGTGTCTAAAGTAAATGACACGACTATACGTGCCTATTCGATGGCGAATTACCCAGAGGAAAAGGGTGTTATTAAATTTAATATTCGCATCGCAACGCCGCCTCCGGGCACTGACTTCCCGCCCGGTAAAATGTCTTCTTACGTATTCGGCCTCAAGCCGGGTGACAAAGTTAAAGTATTTGGCCCCTATGGTGAATTCTTTGCCAAGGACACAGATGCGGAGATGGTCTTTATCGGCGGCGGCGCTGGCATGGCACCGATGCGGTCGCACATTTTCGATCAGCTGCGTCGAATAAAGACAAAACGAAAAATCAGCTTCTGGTACGGCGCTCGAAGTCTTCGCGAAATGTTCTACGAGGACGACTACAACACACTTGCGGCGGAAAACGAGAATTTCGAGTGGCATGTGGCGCTGTCTGACCCTCAACCAGAGGATAATTGGACAGGAATGACTGGCTTTATTCACAACGTCGTGCTCGAGAACTATCTCAAAAATCATCCCGCGCCCGAAGATTGTGAATACTACATGTGTGGGCCTCCGATGATGAATGCGGCGGTTGTTAAGATGCTGAAAGATTTGGGCGTCGAAGACGAGAATATCTCACTCGACGAGTTCTCGTGATCGGCAACTTCGGCCGAGTCTCTATTGCTCTAACGTTCCTTTTATTCGCGCTCGGGTATCTCGCCCAGCGCGAGGACCCCGCGGACTTTGCCCACTCTGATCCGAGTCGCTTCGATGGCTTTACGATGGGCACTACCTACAGCGTCCAATACGCTGCTGATCTGAAACCAGAATCTGCATTAGCCTTAGAAAGCGCAGTTGCTCAACTCCTTGCCACTCTTGATAAGGACATATTTTCAACCTACGCACCTACCTCAGAGATTTCTCGATTGAGTCAGGCGCCCATTGCAGCGCCAGTCGAAGTCTCACCGGAAATGGCGGTAGTATTGCGAGAAGCGCTGCGGGTCTCTTCTGAAACCCAGGGGGCGTTTGATGTCACTGTAGCGCCCCTTGTAAACCTCTGGGGTTTTGGTCCTCAACGCAAGATAGAAGACGCAGAGCCCTCGCCAGAAGATCTTAGGGACGCACTGTCGCGAGTAGATTACCGCGCGCTGGAACTCGATACTGATAAACGTCTCTTAGTGCGTACGAGCGACGTTGCAATCGATCTTAGTGCTATTGCAAAGGGTTATGCAGTCGATAGAGTAGCAGAGCTGCTTGAGTCTGAAGGCGTCCACAATTATTTTGTTGAGGTTGGGGGTGAGCTGCGGATTTCAGGCCACAAAGATCAGAGCATGCGTGGATGGGTCCCCGCAATTGAGGCACCGCTCAGCGGGGTTTCTCAAATTTACGAGATTTTCTTAAGTCTAGGGGATTCGATAGCGGTTGCAGGATCTGGTGACTACCGAAATTATTTTGAAGTCGACGGTAAGCGCTACTCGCACGAAATAGACCCTAGAAGTGGTCGTCCTATTAGCCATACGCTCGCAGCGGTAACGGTAATCGATGAGTCTGCAATGCGCGCTGACGCCTTGGCAACCGCATACATGATCTTGGGCGCAGAGGAGGCTGAAGCGGCCGCCAACGCTGCGAGCCAAGCGGCTTACTTTATTGTCCGCGCCGGCGTCGATCCCAGCGGTGAACCGCGGTTCGAAAGTCGACATACTCAGGCATTTGCTCGCTATTTGACACAGTAGAGAGAAAAATTAGCTAGGTTTATCTTTCGCCGCGGGTGTCAGGTAGAAGGTCTACAGGGAAAATATAATGACAGTTTTATTTGCTACCTTCGCCGCGATGGCCGCCTTCGTCATATTGATGTCTATAGGTGTGTTGATGGGTCGTAAGCCTATTCAAGGCTCCTGCGGTGGTCTTAACAAGATAAATGGCATGGATGAATGCGAGCTTTGCGGCGGCAGTGTACAAAAATGTGACGAGCTTAGCGCGCAAAACGGTGGCGTGAAGACAGTAGATGCAACGCGGCGATAAAGTGGGAAATAGGCAACAGAATGAAGGGTAAGAATCACTACGAAATAATCGTTATCGGTGCTGGCCCCGCCGGCGAGGCGGCGGCGATGAATGCGAAGAAGAAGGGACATTCTGTTGCTGTGATTAACGACCTTAAGCACGTGGGCGGTAATTGCACGCATTGGGCCACCATTCCCTCAAAGGCATTAAGGCACGCGGTCAATCAGGTGATGCGGTTTAATGCTAATCCTATGTTTCGCGACGTTGGCGAGGCGAAGAAGCTAAGCTTCCAGCAAATCCTTAAGCAAGCGCAGCGTGCCGTGTCAGAACAGGTGTCCATGCGAACCGATTTTTACGATCGCAACCATGTTCCAGTGATCTCTGGCCGAGGAACCCTGCTCGACAAAAACACGCTTAAATTAGTTGGCAAGAGAACGAAGCTCACAGCCGATTATTTTATTATCGCGACGGGATCACGACCTTATCACCCGCCAGACGTCGACTTTAACCATCCCCTTGTTTACGACAGCGATACGATCCTGTCGTTGAATTTCTCTCCTCGCAAGGTAACGATTATCGGTGCGGGCGTGATTGGCTGTGAATACGCATCAATATTCGGCGGGCTCGGCGCTAAAGTCGAATTAATCAATCCGGCAAGCTCACTTTTGAGTTTTCTTGACGGCGAGATTTCAGGCGCGCTTAGCTACCATCTTCGAGATCTTGGCGTGCGAAGTCGTCATAACGAAGAGTATGAAAAAATCGAATACCATAACGATTACATCGTTACTTATTTGAAATCCGGCAAGAAGATCAAAAGCGACATAATTCTTTGGGCCAACGGCAGAGCTGGCAATACCGATGGGTTGGGATTAGAAAACGTGGGTATCGAGGCTAACAGCCGTGGGCAAATCGCTGTCGACCGCGCCTATAAAACCGAAGTCGATAACATCTATGCTGCGGGCGATGTGATTGGTTGGCCCGCGTTGGCTGGCGCTGCCTATGATCAAGGCAGGGCGGCGAGTAATGCTATCGTCGCGCCGGATGAGTGTACACACGTAGACGAAGTGGCTACGGGCATCTATACGATTCCCGAGATTTCCACGCTGGGCGCTACAGAGGCGGAGCTGTCGGCTGCGCGTATTCCCTATGAGGTTGGCAAAGCGTTTTTTAAAAACACAGCCAGGGCTCAAATCACCGGTGAGGAAGTCGGCATGCTTAAGCTGATCTTCCATTTCGACACGCTTGAGCTGTTGGGCATCCATTGCTTTGGCGACCAGGCGTCTGAGATCGTCCACATTGGCCAAGCGATTATGCGACAGCCCGCACCCGCTAACTCGATGAAATATTTTATCGATACAACGTTCAACTATCCTACCATGGCAGAGGCTTACCGCACCGCTGCGCTCGATGGCCTGAATAGGGTCTTCTAATCCCCTCAAAATGACTCTTGCCAAGACGGCGTTACGAGGTTAATTTCAAACCTTGGGCGCCGTCGTCTTTTCCGCAAAGAGGATAGCCCTAGCGTCAAGAAGAATAACAAGCTGCATTGCCCTGCGCAGGCATTGGCACTGGGGCTTGTACCTAAAGAGATCGGTAAGCAGAAAAGGTCCGGGGGATAATATTATGATGCGAACAGCGAGAGACATACTGAACGACAAGGGTGGTCATATGGTCACTGTCGCCTTTGATGCCACTGTGCACCAAGCACTCACGATCATGACGCAGCATAGAGTTGGTTCAATCGTCGTTGTCGATGGTGAGAAAATAAAAGGCATTTGGACCGAGCGGGATCTAATGTTTCGTGCATTAGAAGAGGGCTTCGATGCCCGTACCGCGCTTCTCAAAGACAAAATTTCAGAAAATCTAATCTCTGCAAACGCTGATGAGGTTGTTTATCAGCTTTACGACAAATTCCTCGGTAAGCGAATTCGTCATCTATTAATCGAGGATGAAGGAGAGTTTATCGGCCTGATTTCGGTTGGGGACGTTATGAAAGCCAACTTACAGCAGAAGGCTGAGGAATTTGCGGACCTTAATCATAAAGTTAGCCTCGAATACTACGAAAACTGGAAGCAAATTCAGGCGGAGCGATAATTTTTTACAAAAATGAGAACCGAGTCACAATCACTTGCGTGATGCAGGTTTGCCATGTTAACTTTTTTACAGTTGTTGAATAGCTAGTCGATTAAGCAGTACACGAAAAATAGAAGTGCTAAAAAGGTCAAGAAAGACGGTAGAGCAACTGAGTATTACCAAATGTCCCCGTGGCGTTTCCGTAAGCTCAGTGACGATGATAGAAAGAGCCGATTTCTTTAACTGATTGCCACTTGTTTTCGAGTGTTAACGCATTCGTAGTGTTCAGCTCAAAGGGCTCCCCGAGATGAGTTTTAACGATTCGATGGGTGGTTTCACAGCGTTTGTATACCCTTCGATCGTGAAGTGCGGATGCACTTCATCGACTCTTTATTTCTTTCTGTTTCGTTTCTCCGGTTTTTCCCACACCAGTGCTCTGTTTTATGGTCACTTACTAAAGAGCGATTAACTTTAATTTCTCTTTTTAGTGCGTTTGCGAGAGGGCTTAATCTGTTGAGCCTGCAAACGGTAACGCGACCAAGTAGTAGGCCGATGGCTGTGTGTTCGAAGGTGAGAGCGAATTGAAATAGAGTTGAAATAGAGTCAAATCGAGGGGGCGCGATGATCGAATCTGCAGTAGATGTGGGTGTTACTACCGACCCGCGTGCGTTTTTAATCTACGGTTTTGCTGTTATCGCAGTTGTTGGAACGATGCTAGGACTGTCTTTTGTCCTAGGCCAACGAAAAAATGCACACTCCAAGAATCTGCCATTCGAATCGGGTATCGTCTCAGTAGGTAGCGCGCAATTTCATACCACGATTCACTTTTACCTCCCTGCAATCCTTTTCATCATTTTCGATCTCGAAGTGGTTTTCTTATTCGCCTGGGCACTGGTCGTAAGGGAGGCTGGCTGGGCTGGATTTATCGAGATCGCGATTTTTATCTCCGTCCTTTTAGTCGCACTTTTGTATCTGGCCCGAATAGGCGCGCTTGACTGGCGCACGCAAATTCAGAGGCGAGAGTTGCGAACGATGGTTGGACCCGGCGGTGTCACTAATCGGAAGGAGTTTAGGCTATGAACTGGAGCTTGGAGTCGGCTGAAATAGCGGCTGCACCGCAACGCGGCGGCAGTGAGATGGATGAATTTATCCGGCGCAATGTGATGATGGTCAAGCTAGAAGATATGGTTGCTTGGGGTCGAAAGAATTCGATATGGCCCTTTAATTTTGGTCTGTCTTGCTGCTACGTCGAAATGGCCACCGCGTTCACCAGTAGACACGATCTCGCCCGGTTTGGCGCAGAGGTTATACGCGGCACACCGCGCCAAGCGGATATGATCGTGATTGCGGGCACGGTATTCCGAAAGATGGCGCCGGTGGTTAAGCAGCTTTACGATCAGTTGCTCGAGCCCAAGTGGGTTATTTCGATGGGCTCCTGCGCAAACTCTGGCGGCATGTACGATATCTACTCGGTAGTCCAAGGCGTGGATAAGTTTCTGCCTGTCGACGTCTATGTTTCGGGTTGTCCGCCAAGGCCCGAGGCGCTCCTGCAGGGGCTTCTCTTATTGCAAGAATCGATCGGTAAGCAGCGTCGTCCGCTCAGTTGGGTGATTAACGAGCAAGGGATCATTCAGCGAGAAGAGAACCAAGTGCAACGTGTAATAAGGGGCCCTGAAAGAATCGCAGCAACCGAACTCAGATCCCCGGACGAGGTGTAGAGAAAAGCGATGCGAGTCCCTTCAACAGTATCCGTCACAGAGAACTTAAACGCGCCGGTGGGGGTCGCTGCGGTAGATTATCTCCGCGCTGTTTTCGGCGACAGCATTCTTTACGAACAAGTCACTTGCGACGCTATTCCAACGCTCTGGTTTGCCCGCGAAGACATCCAGCGGGCGCTCACTCTGGTGAGGGAGCAGCCCTTCGCCGGTAAGCGGTTTGAAATGCTGCTAGATCTTACCGCGATAGATGAGCGCGTGCGGGTTAATCGCACAGGGCAGCCGGCAAGCGAATTTACAGTGGTCTACCACCTCATGTCATTCAGTGGGAATGGCGATCTGAGACTTAAGGTTCCTCTATTTGATAATGATCTACATCTCCCGACAGCGACCGTACTCTGGCCGAATGCCAATTGGTATGAGCGCGAAGTGTGGGACATGTTTGGCATTCGATTCGACGGCCACCCCAATCTCTACAGACTCGTGCTGCCGCCGACGTGGGAAGGGCATGCGCTGCGCAAAGAGCATCCTGCGCGGGCCACAGAGATGGACCCTTTTACCCTCGACGATGCACAAACAGACATCCAACAAGAAGCGTTGAAATTTAAGCCTGAAGAATGGGGAATGAAGCGTGCGTCTGAGGACTCAGAATTCATGTTTTTGAACCTTGGCCCCAATCACCCAAGTGTTCATGGTGCGTTTCGTATAGCCGTGCAACTTGATGGCGAGATTTTGGTCGACGCTGTCCCAGACATTGGCTATCACCACCGCGGCGCTGAAAAGATGGGTGAGAGGCAGTCGTGGCACACCTTTATTCCCTACACCGATCGCATTGATTATCTGGGTGGGGTAATGAACAACCTGCCTTATGTAATGGCAGTAGAAAAAATGGCCGGGATAGAGGTGCCCGAGCGAGTCAAGGTGATCCGCGTCATGCTATCCGAGATGTTTAGGATTTGTAGTCATCTTCTTTTCTATGGCACGTTCGCGCAAGACGTCGGCCAACTCTCGCCAATTTTCTATATGTTCGTTGAGCGTGAAAGGATTTTTAACATTATCGAATCCATTTGCGGTGCAAGAATGCATCCGGGCTGGTTTCGTATAGGTGGTGTCGCCCAAGACCTCCCACAGGGCTGGGAGCAGCGCGTTCGTGAGCTGCTTGATTTTATGCCTGCGCGGCTCGACGAGTACGACAGTATGGTCCTCAATAACGGCATTTTGAAGCGGCGGACACAGGGTGTTGGTGCCTACACAACTCAGGACGCGTTTGACTGGGGCGTGACAGGTGCCGGTCTACGAGCGACAGGTTATGAGTGGGATATGCGGAAACAACGTCCGTATAGCGGCTATGAGAACTTTGAGTTTGATGTTCCGATCGCAGCCAACGGGGATTGCTATGACCGCTGCGCGGTTCGAGTCGAGGAGATGCGTCAGAGTCTGCGCATAATTAAACAGTGTGTCGATAATATGCCGTCGGGTGATTATAAATCGTCACACCCCTTGACGACTCCGCCTCGCAAAGAGAAAACGATGCAGGATATTGAGACGCTCATAAATCATTTTTTGAGTGTGAGCTGGGGCCCTGTGATTCCACCTAATGAAGTGTCCATGTCTATCGAGGCCACAAAGGGAATTAATTCTTATTACCTAATCAGCGATGGTAATACGACGTCCTACCGCACGAGAATTCGCACGCCATCCTTCGCGCACCTACAGATGATTCCTACCATTTCACGCGGATTTATGGTGTCTGATTTAATCGCCATCATTGCCAGTATCGACTTTGTTATGGCGGATGTAGATAGATGATGTTTTTCACTCGAGTATAGAGAGACGCTCCGATGCAGCAACACGTTATAGCCAGCTCAAGTACGAACGCGCGTTTACGCGCTCGCGACTTAACAGCCGAAGAAATCGCTGAGATCGAACACGAACTTACTCTCTACCCGACTAAACAGGCTGTTGGACTCGAAGCACTCAAGATAGTGCAGCGTCATCAGGGTTGGGTTTCCGATGAGAGTATGCTCGCCATCGCAGACTATTTATCAGTGCCCGTGAGTGAGCTTGAGGGTGTCGCGACATTTTTTAATCTTATCTTTAGGCGGCCAGTGGGTGACAAAGTAATCCTTTTTTGCGACAGCGTTAGCTGCTGGATTATGGGCTGCGACAAAGTCAAAAAGCGCCTCAGCGAACATCTAGGTATCGATTATGGCGAAACTTCCGCCGGCGGTGAGTACACCCTGATTCCGGTGCCGTGTCTAGGTGACTGTGATAAAGCGCCCGTGATGATGGTTGGCGAGAAGATGCACCGAAATCTCTCGTGTGAATCCATCGACTCGCTCCTGCCGCTGAGCAACGCGGAGGGTAGTAAGTGACTGATCGTCCGCTAACAAAGAATATAGATCTCTCTAGAGGCGCGCTTAGTCTAAAGGAGTATGTGGCGGCAGGCGGTTACGCCGGTGCGCGGGCGATTGCGAATGGCTTAGAGCCAAGCGATGTGCTCGAACGGGTAAAAAACTCTGGGCTTAAAGGTAGGGGTGGAGCTGGATTTCCCACCGGGCTCAAATGGAGTTTCGTGCCGAAGAGTGATGATGTGAGTATCCAACGCTATCTCGTGGTCAACGCCGACGAGATGGAGCCAGGGACATTCAAAGATCGGATGTTGATGGAAGGCGATCCCCATTTGTTGATCGAAGGGATGATCATCGCGGCATACACGATTCAAGCGACCCGAGCCTTCATATTCTTACGCGGCGAATACTTCGACGCAGAGCGGAGCATTGCCAAAGCCATCGCCGAAGCGCGTGACTCAGGCTATCTGGGCCGAGACATATTTGGTACGGGGTTCGATTTCGACATTGTGCTCCATACGAGTGCCGGTCGCTATATCTGCGGCGAAGAAACGGCGCTCCTGAATGCGCTTGAAGGCAAGCGCGCAAATCCCCGCGCGAAACCCCCTTTCCCTCAGGTGAGTGGTCTCTGGGGCAAGCCGACCATCGTTAACAATGTTGAAACGCTCTGTAATCTGCCCGGCATTCTTGCCTACGGTGTTGAATGGTATCAGTCGCTCGGCAGCGGCGGTGACTTTGGCACGAAGCTGTTCGGTGTGAGTGGCCGTGTTAATACGCCGGGATGCTGGGAGCTCCCGTTTGGAGTAAGTATTCGGGAAGTCATCGAAGGCTACGGTGGCGGTATGCAGGAGGGTTATGCGCTCAAGGCGTTTCTGCCGGGCGGCGGTTCAACCGACTTTCTCACACCAGAGCATCTCGACACACCGCTTACCTATACCGCGATTGGCGAACTTGGAAGCAGGCTTGCAACCGGCACGATGATTCTGCTCGATGACAAGACCTGTCCCGTTGGCATGATCGGAAATCTTATGAAGTTTTTTGCGCACGAGTCCTGTGGATTCTGCACCCCATGTCGCGATGGATTGCCTTGGGTGGATACTATATTCCGCGATCTTGAATCTGGGAAAGGCTCGTTTAAGGATATCGATGTTTTAAAAGACCACGTTGGATACCTAGGTCCGGGTCGCACGTTTTGTGCTCTCGCTCCCGGCGCAACGGCGCCTTTAGGGAGTGGGCTTCGGTTGTTCGCAGACGAGTTTGCAGCGCACGTATCAGGGGCGAAGTGTCCTTACCATTAAACAGTAGTGCAGTAGTGCAGTGGTGAAGGGTGTAAAGTTTTGGAGAGTGACTCGATGGCAAAAATTACGGTTGATGGGGTTGTCTACGAAGTAGACCCAGCCAATAACCTACTGCAAGAATGCCTCTCGCAGGGGCTCGACCTCCCTTATTTTTGTTGGCACCCTTCGCTGGGCTCGGTTGGCGCCTGTCGTCAATGTGCGGTTATCCAATATCGCGATGCCGAGGACACGCAGGGTACGTTAGTGATGTCGTGTATGACGCCGGTCACTGACGGCGGGATTTACTCGCTCGCGGCGGAGCAGGCGTCGGATTTTCGTGCCGACGTCATCGAAAGCCTAATGACAAGTCATCCCCATGATTGCCCTGTGTGCGAGGAGGGTGGCGAATGTCATCTCCAGGATATGACGCAAATGTCGGGTCACAACTACCGGCGCTTCGATAAACAGAAAGTCACTCACCGTAATCAGAACCTCGGACCGTTCATTAATCACGAGATGAACCGCTGCATCACTTGCTATCGATGCGTGCGCTTCTACGATGATTATGCCGGCGGAACAGATTTGTCTGCACAGGCTTCGCATCACCATACCTATTTTGGTCGCTTCGAAGAAGGCACCCTCGAAAGTGAATTCAGTGGTAACCTCGTCGAAGTCTGTCCGACCGGTGTATTCACTGATAAACCGTTTAGCGCTCAATATACGCGAAAGTGGGATCTACAAACTGCGCCCTCTATTTGTAACGGCTGTTCGGTCGGATGCAACATAACGCCGGGCGAGCGCTACGGCACTCTGCGCAGAGTCGTCAATCGTTACCATAACGAAATCAATGGCTACTTTCTTTGCGATCGCGGCCGTTTCGGTGCTCACTATGTTAACAGTGAATCAAGGCTTCGCAGCGCGAGGGATGCCTCGGGCATGTCGGTTAGCACGACAGCAATAGAAGAGCGAATCAGCGAATTTACGAGCGAGGCAGTTATCGGGATTGGCTCGCCGCGCGCATCAAATGAGGCAAACTTTGCGCTACGAAGTTTTGTAGGCGCTGAAAACTATTTCTCAGGTCATTCCGATGCCGAGCACGAGGCGTTGCAAGTACTGATCGAATGTTTGCGTGATGCGGCTTTTCACAGTCCTAGCGTGCGGCAGATAGAGCAGGCCGATGCGATCCTAGTTTTAGGTGAAGACGTAACCAACACCGCGCCAAGGATTGCGCTCGCGCTTCGTCAGAGCGTGCGTAATGAGGCGAAAGCGCTTGCCGAGACGAGCCGGATACCGAACTGGCAAGATGCCGCAGTGCGCGAACTGGCACAGGAATCTCTGAGTCCTCTCGCAGTGTTCGCCTGCGGTTCCACACGGCTTGATGATATTGCAACGACAAAGCTCAATGCCGATCAGCAAACGCTTATTGAAGCGAGTAACGCCTTGTCGGAGCGTTTAGCGGGGCGTTCGCCAGCCTACTCGCAGCAGACGCTTGGCACCACGATGCAAAGCGTTGAGGCAACCTATACCGCACTGATGAGTGCGAAAAAGCCCTTGGTTATCTGCGGCACAGGCGCAGGGGCTGCATTGATGCGGTGTGCTGCAAATATCGCACGTGCCTTGAGTGTTAGCAGGTCCGAGGTCTGCGACTTGGTACTCCTGCCGAAAGAGGATAACAGTGTTGGGCATGCGCTTCTTACCTCAAAGGAGAATACGCTGTCCCGCGCGCTAGGCAGGCTCGCCAACGGCGAAGTGAAACGCGCTATTGTCATCGAGAACGATCTCTTTGAGCGCGCACCGACTGCTCTCGTCAAGAACGCGCTTGCAGCGGCTGAGTTACTCGTCATCGATCAGATAGAGACGCCGACTCAGCGGTATGCCGCACTCAGTATCCCAAGTGCAACATTCAATGAATGCGAAGTAACTAAAGTTAACTATGAAGGTCGTGCGCAGCTGAGTTTTCAGGTAGGTGAAGGGTGCGATGCCGCGAAGCCAATCGAGCGATGGCTCAATGTGGAGGGCTCTGCGCATTCAAATTCGATGATCGCACGTTGTGCAGCAGAGGCGAGCGACTTCGAGAGCTTGATTGACTGTTTGCCAGACCCGCTTGGGCGAATCGCCGGTTTAAAAGTGCCGCGCCAGTCCCATCGCTACAGCGGCCGAACGGCTATGCATGCCGACAGGAATGTCCATGAAGGTAAGCAGCCTGTCGATGATAATTCCGTTATGTCCTTTTCGATGGAGGGGATGCTGACGCAGAAAGATTCTTCTGTGTTAGCGAGCGCCTGGGCACCGCGCTGGAATTCCAATCAAGCGATAAGTAAATTTCAAGCGGAGATAAACGGTGAGCTTAAGCAGGGGCATCCCGGTGTCCACTTAATCAAGCGCAGCCTAAACGGTCAAGCCTACGAGGCAGAAAACTCAGTTAACAAGAATCTTGGTGATTTCGAGATTCGACTGGTTAGTCATATTTTCGGCAGCGATACGCTTTCCTCGCATTCGCCAGCGATTCAGAAGAGGCTGTGCGATGCCTATCTTGCGCTAAATAAAGAGGATGCGCTTGAGCTTGGGTTGGCTAATGGCGATTTCGTCTCGCTCGGTGGGGCAGAGGACAGCATTATTCTCCCGCTCATTGTTAGAACGCAGACGCCCTCAGGGGTCGCCCTAGTTTACACAGGCAGCAGCGCGCTCGGTGCTAGCATTAACCCTCATGATCTGCCCGAGTCTGCATCGTTGGCTCGGGTTGAATCAGAGCCAAGCGTCCATCCTACAGGGCTTGGGCTTTCGAATTTAGTCGTTAACGACGCCTACTCAGGAGCGCACTAAGATGCAATGGGAAGTCGGGTCAGCGCTGAATATTGCGAGTATTCTCGCGGCGGTAATTGTGATTGCTGCGATGCTTATTTGGGTCGAGCGGCGCTTGCTCGGATTCTGGCAGGACAGGCTTGGGCCAAACCGTGTGGGCCCCTTTGGTCTTCTGCAAGTGGTAGCAGATATGATTAAAATTTTCACCAAAGAAGATTGGATTCCGCCTTTTGCCGATCGTTTTAGTTTCGTGCTTGCGCCCACAATCATCATGATTGTCGTACTGTTAAGTTTCTCGGTTGTGCCCTTCGCCCCAGGAGTCGGAATCGTTGATTCGAATATTGGGGTTCTCTTTGTGTTGGCTATGGCATCACTCGGCGCCTATTCGGTGATGCTTGGCGGGCTTTCCTCTGATAATAAATACGCTCTCCTCGGAAGCTTACGCGCAGCAGCCCAGATGGTCAGCTACGAAGTGTTTATGGGGATTTCTCTGCTCGGTGTTGTCGCGCTCGCAGGCAGTTTCAATTTGCGCGAGATTGTTTTGGCGCAAGAGGGAGGGTGGTTCGTCGTTCCGCAATTTATCGGTTTTATTATTTTTCTGATCGCGGGCGTAGCGGAGAGCCATCGCCTACCATTCGACATTCCTGAGGCCGAACAAGAGATTTGTGCGGGATACCACACAGAGTATTCGGGCATGAAGTTTGGCATGTTCTTCGTCGGAGAGTACCTCGGATTGGTGCTTATTTCTTCGCTCATAACCGTGCTGTTTTTTGGTGGATGGCAGGGGCCTCTGCTTCCGCCGCTAGTTTGGTTTTTTATAAAAGCTTCCTGTTTTATCGCTTTTTTTATTCTACTGCGCGCGGCAATTCCGAGGCCGCGTTACGATCAATTGATGAGCTATGGGTGGCTTTTTCTTTTACCCCTGTCACTCATAAATTTGTTGATAACCGGTGTTGTAATCCTCTCGGCTAATCAGATGTAAGTGCATGCCATTGAAACTAGGAGGTTGTAATGAGTGATCCGATTGCCAGACCCCATTCAAAGTCCTTTTTTGCGAAATTTGCCGAGTTAATTTCAGATACGTTGACGAGTCAGGTGGTGACACTTTGGCGCGTCTTTAAGCATCTGTTTGTTGCTACAGACACTGTGCAATACCCAGAGCAACAGCCCCATATGTTTTCACGTTGGCGCGGTCGGATAATTCTTACCCGCGACCCCGATGGCGAAGAGCGCTGTGTTGCCTGCAATCTTTGTGCGGTGGCTTGTCCTGTCGATTGTATCGCCTTGCAGAAAACCGAGGACGAGGAAGGGCGTTGGTATCCTGAGTTTTTTCGCATTAATTTTTCGCGCTGCATCATGTGTGGATTTTGTGAGGAAGCCTGTCCTACTAATGCGATTCAGTTAACACCCGATTTTGAAATGGCAGAATACAAGCGGCAAGACATGGTATGGGAGAAGGCCGATCTGCTTATTGCTGGCACAGGTAAATACCACGAGACGAATTTCTACCGAGTAGCCGGTAAAGCTATTGGGGGTAAAGACAAAGGCGAGGCAAGAAATGAGCTTCCGCCTGTCGATGTGCGGAGTCTACTACCATGACTGAATTATTTTACTCGGGCGCAGTGGTTGCAGTAATCGCAACGCTGTTGGTTATCGTGCAGACCAATGTGGTTCATGCGCTTATTTATCTCGTTCTCTCTTTGCTCGCAGTAGCCGTTGTGTTCTTTAGCGTCGGAGCACCGTTTGTCGCCATCCTTGAGGCAATTGTTTATGCGGGTGCGATCATGGTGCTCTTTTTGTTTGTGGTAATGATGCTCAACCTGGGTCAACGAAGTCGTGATCAGGAGAAGAATTGGCTGCCAGCGCGCTCGTGGTTAGTTCCTAGTGTCTTAGCGGCAGTCTTACTGATGCAACTTACCGCGTCGTTTCCAGCTGCTCAGACACAGATTGTGGAAGTCGGTGCTCGTGCGGTGAGTGAGCTCCTGTTCGGACCCTACGTTCTTGCGGTCGAACTTGCCTCTTTTCTGCTGCTGGCAGGGTTGGTTTCGGCTTACCACATAGCCAAAAAATAGGAATAGTGGCAGCCGACGTCGGCTGATTGCGACGGTATTAAAAAGGAAATGGATTAATGGAAAGCATCCCTTTTGAACATGGACTTATGCTGGCGGCTACTCTTTTTTGCCTCGGGCTTATTGGTGTGATGACGCGGCGCAATATCGTCTTCGTTCTTATGTCGCTTGAAATTATGTTGAACGCCTCGGGGCTCGCTTTTATCGTCTCAGGTTCGCGCTGGGGTGGCGCAGATGGTCAAGTGATGTTTCTCATGATTCTTACGCTCGCCGCGGCTGAGGTGGCTGTCGGGCTTGGGCTTATTATCCAACTCTATAAGCGCTTCAAGACAATCGACATTGACGTGCTCAGTGCTCTAAAGGGCTAAGCTTACGCGAGGAGTAACTTGTGTTCGAATCACTTGGTTGGTTACCAACATTTCCGCTACTCGGCTTCCTCATTCTCTTTTTGAGCGGCGGTGGTTTGCCGAAGCGATTAATTGCGGTAATTGGTGCAGGAAGCATTGGACTCGCTTTCGTTGCCGCGATCGTTGTTGCCTTACCCATCATTAGTGGCGATGCGGAGGTCATCGTACACGAGGTCTATACGTGGATGGCTGTTGGCTCATTTAACTCGGCTTTTGGCATGTATTTAGACGGGCTGAGCGTTGTCATGATTTTGGTTATTACGGGGGTTGGATTTTTAATTCATCTCTATTCGACAGGATTCATGATAGACGATCCGAGCTACAGTAGGTTCTTCGCAATAATGAATCTCTTTGTCGCAGCGATGCTCGTTCTAGTTCTCGCCGATAATTTACTGCTTCTGTATTTGGGATGGGAGGGCGTTGGACTCTGCAGCTATCTGCTCATCGGGTTTTGGTATCAGGATCCGGCCAATGGCTATGCTGCGCGCAAAGCGTTTGTCACTACGCGCGTCGGCGACACCTCCATGGCCATTGGTCTATTTCTAATTTTTACCCAACTCGGGTCGCTCGATATTCAGGAGTCGATGGCGCTGGCTCAAGGTGAGTGGGGCCTCGATTCGGGCTATGCCGTAGCCGCTGCATTGCTACTCTTGGGCGGTGCAGTCGGCAAGTCTGCGCAATTGCCGCTACAAACATGGCTTCCGGATGCTATGGCGGGTCCCACACCGATTAGCGCGCTAATTCATGCTGCAACAATGGTGACTGCGGGCGTCTATCTTATTGCGCGTACCCACGCTTTGTTTGAGCTAGCACCCGATGTACAGCTTCTAGTGGCGCTTATTGGCCTTGCGACACTGCTGATCGCAGGGTTTACCGCCATGACGCAGCACGACATAAAACGCATTCTCGCCTACTCGACCATTAGCCAGATAGGCTATATGTTTCTTGGGTTGGGCGTCGGCGCATGGTCTGCCTCTGTATTCCACCTAATGACTCATGCGTTCTTCAAAGCGCTACTTTTCCTCGCAGCCGGCACCGTCATTCTTAGCCTTCACCACGAGCACGATATCTTCAAGATGGGCGGGAAGTGGCGCCAGCTCCCGGTAGCCTTTGCGTCTTTTCTGATAGGCAGCTTGGCGCTTGCTGCATTTCCGTATACCTCCGGCTACTTCAGCAAGGATGAAATTCTCCTCGCTGCGCTCGAGCTAGAGCACGCGGGGTTCTGGCTATGGCTCGGGGGAGTTGTCGGTGCCTTTTTCACAGGCATATACAGCTTTAGGCTCGTGTTTGTTGTTTTCTTTGGTGAGAGCGCGGGTCATCATGAGGCTCGTGAAGTAACGGGTTTTAGCATGGCAGCACCGCTGTTAGTGCTTATGGTTTTGGCGTTAGCAGGCGGTCTAATTCATGTTCCCACCGAATCAGTTTTTGCAGCGTCGGAGCACGGCGAGCACCACGTTTCGGCTCTGATGCATTCGATTATGATCGCAGTTCCGCTACTCGGCATTGCGCTGAGTTATTTGTTCTACGGCTCTCGCACGCTTTCGGTTGAGAGGCTGATGTCTAACACTATAGCCCAAGGGCTCCACAAATTCTGGTTTGCAGGATGGGGCTTCGACGGCTTATATCGAAGACTTCTGATTACTCCCTATGTTTGGCTCGCCGCTGTTAACAAACGAGATGTAGTCGATACTGCGGCGGGTCTTTTGGTGACCTTGAGCGAAGCAGGTAATTCGCTACTTACTAGATCACAGTCGGGCTCTCTGCGTTGGTATATTTTGAGCGTAGTAGGCGGCACTGTACTGCTCATCACCTTGGGAGGTGTCCTATGACTCTACTCTGGATCCTTCTCCTTTTATTTTTTGGCGGGGTGTTTGCTTGGCTGTCGGAGATGTTAGATTCGCGTCTTCCCCGATGGATTGCTCTGCTGTCTGTTGTGGCTACGCTCATTCCGCTAATGCAACTCTACGGCAGCTTTGAGGCGCAGCGGGATTCGCTTTGGATTATCGAGTTTAGCCGCAGCTGGATTCCGAGCCTAGGCATAAACTTCTTACTTGCCGTTGATGGGTTGAGCCTTCTCTTGGTTGGTTTGACGAGCTTTCTTGGCATTATTGCAATCGGCGCGGCGTGGGTAGAAATACGCGATAGAGTAGGCTTCTTTTACTTTAATCTTCTGTGGACACTTGCGGGTGTCGTTGGTGTGTTTACTGCCATCGACTTATTTTTGTTCTTCTTCTTTTGGGAAGTCATGCTCATTCCGATGTATTTCATCATCGCGATATGGGGGCATGAGAATAAGCGCTACGCGGCTACCAAATTCTTTCTCTTCACGCAGTTTACCGGAATGCTGCTCTTGGTCTCGCTATTGTGTCTTGTCTATTTTTTCACTATTCAGCATGGCTATCTCAGTTTTGCCTATGAAGACCTTCTGCGAGTAGAGGTGGGTGGCAAATTAGAAATGTGGTTGATGCTTGGCTTTTTCATCGCGTTTGCCACCAAACTACCTAGCGTTCCATTTCATTCTTGGCTACCCGATGCCCATTCTCAAGCGCCCACTGCAGGCAGCGTGCTACTCGCTGGAGTATTGCTTAAGACCGGTGCCTATGGGTTGATAAGATTTACGCTGCCGTTTTTTCCAGAATCATCAATGAAGTTTACGCCGGTCGCACTGACTCTCTCGGTGATTAGTATCTTGTATTGCGCAAAAGTGGCGCTTGGTCAATCGGATATAAAACGCCTGATCGCCTACACCAGCGTGAGCCACATGGGATTTGTATTGCTCGGGATTTATGCGTGGAATCTCATCGGATTGCAGGGTGCCGTGATGACTATGCTCGCTCACGGTCTGAGCGCAGCGGCTTTGTTCAGTCTTGCCGGTGGATTACAAGGGCGCCTCCATACCCGTGAGCTAGGACGCATGGGGGGGCTATGGGCGCTAGCACCTCGCATGGCGGTCGTCGCGCTATTCTTCTCCGTTGCCGCACTCGGCATGCCGGGTCTGGGTAATTTTGTCGGCGAATTTCTGTCTTTGCTCGGTGTGTTCTCAGTCAGCATCTGGGCTGCAGCACTCGCTGCCTTGGGCATGATTGTGGCATCAGTGTATTCGCTATGGGTGATGCAGGCAGTCTTCCAAGGGGCGCGAAACACTGAAGAGGCCCAAGCTTCGCTTTCCGATCTAGATGCTCGAGAGCTCTCGCTCTATGGTCTGATGATGGTTGGTCTTGTGTTAATGGGGCTTTTCCCGAATGTTTTTCTAGATGTGTCTGCAATCGCGCTCGAGCACCTGTCCAGCGCTAGCGATGCCTTCGTCGCTGTTAGGGAGAGACTATAATGGAGAAGGAGTTCGCTGCGATGCCAATCCTCCCTTCAGTAGATTTTGACGATCTTTTGTTGCTGTTGCCCCATGAGCTCATCGGTCTTGCGATAGTGGTTGGCATGCTTTCTGTCGCCATCGGGCGCAATCATTTTGTGAGCACTGTTATATCGACCGCCGGCATGTTCGCTGCTGGCGTGGCAGCGGCGATGCAGCTCTACGAATTAGCAATGGGTGCTTCGACGACCATGGTCACAACGCTGTTTGTGATTGATGCATTATCTGCGCTATTCATCACATTGCTTGCGTTCAGCGCGATAGGTGTCGCGATCATGAGTTTCGCTTATTTTCATAAACTTGATGATGCGCGAGATGAATTTCAGCTACTTTTGTCACTGGCGACATTAGGTGCAATTACTCTGGTGAGTAGCGCCCATTTTATTACTGTGGTTATCGGTCTTGAGATGTTGAGCATGGCTCTCTACGGTATGATCGCTTACCCCATTCATAGCGGCGCATGGGCTGCCAACAGCCTTGAGTCTGCAATTAAATACCTCGCTCTATCGGCCGTCGCATCGGCGACGATGCTGTTCGGTATGGCGTTGATCTACGCGGCGACGGGCACACTCGTATTTCTCGAAATCGCTGTTGCGACAGCCCCCCTGTTTTACATTGGCTTGCTCATGCTCTTTGCCGGTGCTGCGTTCAAATTATCGTTAGTGCCTTTTCATCTCTGGACACCCGATGTCTATCAGGGCGGTCCGCTTCCAGCGGTCGCCTTTCTCGCGACCCTTGGCAAGGTCGCAGTTGCGGTGTTTGTGATTCGCTTATTTAGCCAGCCGCAGATAGGGCAGATAATGGCTGTAAGCACTGTCGTTGCGCTCGTTGCTGTGGCGTCGATTCTAGTGGGTAATTTGCTCGCGCTGCGACAGACTAATTTGAAGCGGCTATTAGCCTATTCTTCGATAGCGCACATGGGGTATCTACTTATTGCAGTGCTCTCTATTTCGGCGCCCGCCCTATCTGGCGGCACTGTCACCTCTTCGCTGGCCCTTGAATCAGCACTGTTCTATCTTCTCGTTTATAGTCTTCTCTCACTGGGCGCCTTTGGCTGCGCGATACTCGTGTCATCGAGCGAAACGGAAGCTGCTGGAGTTGAGGACTATCGCGGACTTTTCTGGCGCTCCCCTTGGCTTGCGAGTGCACTCTTGGTGATGGTATTGGGATTAGCAGGGATTCCGCTGACAGCAGGCTTTATTGCTAAGTTCCAAGTCTTTTTTGCCGCCGTGAGCGATTCGCAATGGGGGCTTCTCGGGGCGCTGGTTATCGGCAGCGCGGTAGGACTATTCTACTATTTACGCGTTGTCTATCAGATGTTGATGCCCGTCTCCGAAACAGAGAAGCCGTTTGCTCTGCGAGAAATAGGACTCGAGAGTCTTGGTGTGCCGGTGGTAATCGCGGTGCTCACGCTAGTGGTGCTCTGGGTAGGGATTTATCCGGAGCCGTTGTTCGCACTGATTACTGCTGCTAGTTTCTAGTTTTTCGCGGTTGTCTTTTCGACTTCTATGCGTCTTCTATGCGTCTTTCCTTATTTTGTCCTGTGACCTCCCTGAGTTTCCCTAAGTGTTTCCTGAGCCTTTAATGAGTCTTCGCCCTCTGGGCCTAAACTGTCTATCATAGCGGCTAAGCAATACGCCCAAGTGAGGAGAGAAGACGCGTGGCAGAAATTGTTAAGGTAGCGGTCGTCGGTGGTGGCAGCTTCGGTACGGTAATGGCGAATATCGCGGCAGGCAACGGCTTTCCGGTTAGTTTCTGGATGCGTAGCGATGCGCTTGCCGCAGCGATTAATCGTGATCATGTCAACGAGTCTTACCTGCCAGGCTATGCGCTTAACGAACGCGTCGTTGCCACGCATGATATGGCGGCTGCAGTCTCTGGTGCCCAGCTAATCTTCGTCGCTGTTCCGAGCAGCTCTTTTAGGGCAGTCGTGTCGGAGCTGGTAAAGTCTGCAGATCCGGGGGCGATGTTTGTTAGCACGACGAAGGGGATAGAAGCGGGCACTTTTATGCTTATGAGTCAGATACTCGGTGAGCTCGCGCCGGGATCGCCAATTGGTGTGCTAAGCGGCCCCAATTTAGCCAAAGAGATCGCGGAGAAACAGCTCACCGGCACCGTCATCGCTAGTGCTAATCTCGAGGTTCGAGAGGCGGTGCTGACAGTGCTTAAGTCGCGTTATTTTCGAGTCTACACAAATGATGACATGTTCGGCGTTGAGCTTGGCGGCTCACTTAAGAATATTTACGCGATCGTTGCTGGAATGGCTGCAGCTCTCGGTATGGGGCACAATACGAATAGCATGCTTGTAACACGGGGACTCACTGAAATGGCGCGATTCGGTCGTTCTCTTGGCGCTGATCCGATGACCTTTTTGGGACTATCCGGTGTTGGCGATCTTGTGGTTACCTGTTCTTCTCCACTGAGCCGAAACTATCGGTTAGGCTATGCATTAGGCCGCGGGCAAAGCATGGCGCACGCGACCAAGGAGATTGGACAGGTAGTTGAGGGTGTTAACACCGTAAAGTTGGTGAAAGAGCGCGCCGCTGAGCTTGGGATTTACATGCCACTGGCTTCGGGTCTATACGCTGCGCTATTCGAAGGCGCTGATTTGGAGGCGATTATTTCGTCTTTGATGGCGGGAGAGCAGGCACTTGATGTCGAATTCGCCGCACAGGAAAACAAGCAGATCGGCGCGAATGTTTAAGTTAATGAAGCGTCGAGAGGATAGAGAAAATAAGTGGCAAAAACTTTGCCACCGAAAGGATTCTGGAGAGAGACTATGTCAGAACAGATTGAAGATTTGGTAGAAAATCTCAAACGCCCATCGCTCTGGAGGCGCGTGTTCTTTACCTTAGGATTCGCATTGCTATTCAATATTATTCTGGTGCCTTTGGTGCTTCTAATGGTTTTGGTTCAAGTTGCTTTCGCTGTGTTTGCGGGTGAGAAAAATAGCAATCTATCGGAATTAAGCGAAAAACTAGTCGCCTATATCGTCGAAGTGTTAGGTTTTCTTCTCTTCACGACAGAGCGTAGACCGTTCCCGTTTAATGATTTCCCAGGTTCCGGCATTAGCGATGCGGGGTCCAATGACGGCAAAGAGGCCGAGCGCACTGAGACAGCGGAGCGGAGCGAGACAGCGGGGCGAACTGAAACAGCAGCGCAGGCTGAAACCGCTGAGCACATCAGTCAGCTTGATGAGTCTAAAGACCCCGATGGTGGGTTGGATGAGGATTCTCCGGCGCCGCCCCGCGGTCCAAGCGCTACGCCGCAGGGATAACGCTCGGTGCTTGTAGTGTTAGTGCGCCATGGCGACGCAGCTTTTAGTATGCCCGATGCGAAACGCGAGCTTTCGGCGCGCGGCCGAGAAGAGGTCCAGAGCGCGGTGGCAACCCACGCGGCCTTTCGTCGCATGGGTGCTGCGAGCGCCGACGAAGCAGGGGTGCGCGTTGTCGTGAGCCCGCTGCTCCGGGCTCAGCAAACAGCGGCCATACTGGCAGATGAGTTAAGCGCGAATGGGTATCGGTTCGCGCTGATAACAGACGATCGGCTGGAGCCTGACCGCGATCCCACTGCCATTTTCGCCTTAGTTGATCAGGCTCAGATGCAAGGCATTACCGAACTCTGGCTGGTCGGGCATAATCCACTCTTGTCGACTCTTCTCAGTCTCCTCGCCGACGGCGAGCTAAATTCTCAGCCGCAGCTCGCTACCGCTGAGATTGTAGAGTTGGAGATCGACTGGGTTGGGCTCGGGTGTGCTACTGTGGGGTATCGAGCATAGATTTTCGAAACCTATCCTGAGGAGTTAATGATGCAGTTTTTGCGGTTAAAGGCAGCTAGCTATTCAGCTTGCTCGGCGCTGGGCCTTTTGGCATTCGCACTCTCTCCGAATCTGGTAAACGCGCAAGGTGCGAGTGAGCAGTTTGCAGAAAATGATCATCCCTTAATTGCTCGATTTCCCGATTCGGAGATCGTCGAGTATGAGGTGTCAGACGAACTAAACCATCAACTTGTTCTCGGCACGTTGCAGCGGACTCGGGGCGAGGTGGTGCCAGAGGCATCTGAGCGGCTTAAGGGGAGAGTCACTCGTATCGTTTACGCAGTTCCGTCCGACTATCAAGTGAGCGATGTACGGGAGTTTTTTTCTCAGCAGTTACGGGAGCGTGGCGACGAGGTTCTTTTTTCATGCGAAGGTCGCGCGTGCGGGAGTAGTAACTACTGGGCAAACGATATTTTCAAGCGCCGGATTCTCTACGGCCCCGAACGCAACCAGTTCTATCTTGCAGCACGCAGCAATACTGCGCTTGAGGACGATCCGTTCCTCGCGCTTTACCTGATCACTCGCGCCAACAGGCGTCTCTATGCCTATTTGGAAATCGTTGAACAGGAAACTGCCATCGCGCCACAAGTACTTGTGAACGAGGGCGTGCTGGCGTCCTCGCTGATTGAGACGGGGAGCGTTATTCTCCCGGCCGTCGAATTCGGCTCGGTCGAGGGCGACAGCGAACGTCTGCTTGAACCAGAGGCTCTCGATTATTTGGTAAGACTACTTCAGCGCGAATCCGACATGCGCGTCTATATTGTGAGTCATTTAAGCCGCCCCGAGAAGTCACTAGAGGCGCTGCTCGCGCAATCTAAGAATAGATCTCAGCTCATTCGACAAATCTTGATCGAGAAGGGTATCGATGGCGCGAGAGTGGAGGCTGCGGGTGTTGGCCCGCTGGCTCCCTCTTGTGCGCTGAGCGACTGCAGCGATCGCATCGAGCTTGTGGTCATGCAAACCGACGGTCTTTAAGCGGGGTGAATGAGGATTGATGCGCTATCTAAGCCGCTAACGGCTGATGAGTGATAGGAACTCGGCGCGGGTAGTCTGGCTATTTCTAAATGCGCCTAGCATGCAAGATGTCGTCATCGTAGAGTTTTGCTTCTCAACGCCACGCATCATCATGCACATATGTTTCGCCTCGATAATGACAGCTGCTCCTGCCGCGCCGGTCTTTTCAACTATGCAGGTTGCGATTTCATTGGTGAGATTCTCCTGAATCTGTAGTCTTCGTGCAAACACGTCGACAACGCGCGCGATCTTGGATAATCCGATTACTTTTCCTTTTGGCAAATACGCGACGTGGCACTTACCAATAAACGGGAGCATATGGTGCTCGCACATAGAATAGAGCTCAATGTCTTTCACGATAACCATTTCGTCATTATCTGACTCAAACAGAGCACCGTTGATTACCTCATCGATATCCATCCGATAGCCCTGTGTGAGGAAATGCAGGGCTTTAGCTGCGCGCAGCGGCGTGTCCTTGAGTCCGTCTCGTTCAGGCGCCTCTCCGACTTCGTTGAGCAGCGTCAGGTAGGCGTCTTGCATCGATGCGATGGCAGCGGCCGATTCGTTGGTTTGGTCTTTGCTTTGCGCGCTCACTTCGAGGCTCCCTTCAATATTCAGACAGTGTTTCGTCGTGTTCCGACGCATTGTTGCTGCGTAAATTAATCCTAGGCTACAAGTTTACCCGTTTTTTGGTGTAAAACCCGACTTTGATTATTCGGGCGCTACCCTACGCCAAGCGGCGCGTGGGGTAAAGCGCTTCCGCGGTAGCCTCGTGCGCGGCTTTGGCGACAATCGCGGTGTAAATCAGCATAATAACGCGATTTCAACGCGAGGTTGATGTGCGATCGAATAGGAATGAAAGATGATCACGGTAGGGCAATACGTCGAGAGGATAAGTGCGGTTTTTGATGAGGCTGAGCTATTTTACGGTCATGGCACCGACAACGGGTATGACGAAGCGGTTTACCTTGTTTTTGCATCGCTCGATATCTCATTCGACGATCCCTCTGCGTATGCGCGTGAAATCTCGCCGCAGGACCGCGAAATAGTAGACGCCCGCGTTGAAGAGCGAATAAGCAAGCGAACGCCTGTTGCCTATTTGGTCGGCCAGGCATGGTTTGGCGGCATGCGATTTATCGCCGACGCACGCGCGCTCATTCCACGTTCACCGCTCGCTGAGTTTATCGCCGGGGGATGCGTGCCTTTCGTAACCATTCCGCCAAGGCGTATTCTCGATCTTTGCTGTGGCGGGGGCTGCATTGGGCTATTTGCCGCGCATCAATTCCCCCAAGCGAAGATTGTCCTTGCGGATCTTTCTGCCGATGCCCTCGCGCTCGCGCAGGAGAACATCGCCCTACATAAGGCTGCGGCGAGGGTGTCTACACTACAATCGGATTTATTCGCGGCGCTCGAAGGGCGCTTTGACCTAATACTCAGCAACCCCCCTTATGTCCCGCTGGACGAGATGCTGGACCTGCCGTCGGAATACCGCCACGAGCCGGCACTAGGTCTGGTCAGTGACGATGACGGGCTCGCGATTCCGCTCAAAATCCTCCGCGAGGCGCCCGACTATTTGGCTGACGATGGCGTGTTGATTATGGAAGTCGGCTATAGCCATGAGCAGCTTAGTGAGCGACTTATCGAGGTGCCGCTGCTTTGGCTTGAGTTTGCCAACGGAGGAGAGGGCGTTTTTGCGATAACAAGAGATGAGCTACTTCGCTACAGAGAGCAATTTAAGTAGTGTATACTTTAGGGCTTTTATTATTGGTCAATTTCTTCGAGTTTATCGATAAGTAACAGTGAGTTGGGGAATCGACTGCGCCATCAACGCAGGCCAAGAGAATTGGTATTGCATTTGTTCGTTAGTAACGATTAACAGAGATACGCAAAACAATGTCCGGAAACACTTTTGGCAAGCTATTCACCGTAACCAGCTTCGGCGAAAGCCACGGCCCTGCACTCGGCTGCGTGATCGACGGTTGCCCGCCGGGGCTAGAATTGTGCAGCGCCGATCTTCAGCGCGACCTCGATAGACGCAAACCCGGACAATCGCGGTTTACGACACAGCGCCGAGAGGACGATGAGGTGCAGATACTGTCGGGTGTATTCGAGGGTAAGACGACTGGTACTCCGATCGGCTTGCTAATTCACAACACTGATCAGCGCTCTAAAGATTACGGGAAAATCAAAGATCAGTTCAGGCCTGCACACGCCGACTACACTTATCAGGTGAAATACGGCGTTCGCGACTATCGAGGCGGTGGTAGGTCTTCTGCGCGCGAAACGGCGATGCGTGTGGCAGCTGGAGCGGTGGCTAAGAAGTTTCTCGCGAAGGAATGCGGCATCGAAGTTTACGGCTATTTGAGCGAGTTGGGCCCTATTAAAATCGACTCGGTAGATCGAGCAGAAATCGAGCGCAACCCTTTCTTCTGCCCCGATGCAAGCAAAGTCGAAGACATGGAAGCCTATATGGCCGCGCTGAGCAAAGAGGGTAATTCCATTGGTGCGCGTATCGACGTTTGCGCAACGAATGTGCCAGCTGGGTTAGGTGAGCCTGTTTTCGATCGGTTAGACGCCGATCTAGCGCATGCACTCATGGGCATCAACGCAGTGAAGGGTGTCGAAATCGGCGCAGGTTTCGCGTCGATCGCACAGAAGGGCAGCGAGCACAGAGACGAAATAACGCCGACGGGTTTTTTGAGCAATAACGCAGGCGGTGTGCTTGGTGGCATATCGAGTGGTCAGGATATTAGAGCTAGCATCGCATTGAAGCCGACTTCCAGCATTCGGCTGCCCGGGCGGTCAATTGATGTGAACGGCAATCCCGCGGAGGTTATTACCACGGGGCGTCATGATCCCTGCGTCGGGATTAGAGCGACACCGATCGCGGAGGCGATGATGGCCCTCGTGCTCATCGACCACCTATTAAGGGATCGAGGACAAATGGGCGTCAAACGCCTAAAAGGAAGCAGTTTAATTGATTAATCAAGTGGTTATATCGATAAGCGAATAAAATAGATAAGGTAATTGGCGGAACGAGACTATGAGCAGTAAGACGTTGTACGACAAAATTTGGGACGCGCATTTGGTGACGCAGCGCGACGATGGCACCGCGTTGATCTACATCGATCGCCACTTGATTCATGAAGTGACTTCGCCACAAGCCTTTGAGGGTCTTCGATTAGCGGGGCGTAAGCCGTGGCGCGCCGATGCAAACTTCGCGACCCCCGATCACAATATTCCTACGACTGCTGCCGAGCGCCGTGCCGGTATCGATGGCATTCTTGATCCTATCTCGAAGATTCAAGTGACGACGCTCGACGACAACTGTAAAGAGTTCGGCATTCTCGAAATGAACATGGACGATATTCGGCAAGGTATCGTTCACGTAGTAGGCCCCGAGCAAGGCGCTACGCTGCCCGGCATGACAATCGTCTGCGGTGATTCGCATACCTCGACTCACGGCGCACTTGGCGCCCTCGCGCACGGCATTGGCACCTCTGAGGTTGAGCACGTGTTAGCGACTCAGTGTTTGATGGCCAAAAAAGCCAAGAATATGCTCGTGCGTGTGGATGGCGAGCTGCCAAAAGGCGTAACGGCAAAAGACATTGTTTTGGCGATTATCGGCAAAATAGGCACGGCTGGCGGCACCGGCTATACCATCGAGTTCGGTGGTGACGCCATTATGGCGCTCAGTATCGAAGGTCGTATGACTGTCTGCAACATGGCTATCGAAGCAGGCGCGCGTGCCGGTCTGATTGCGGTGGATCAATCGACAATCGACTACATAAAAGGCAGACCATTCGCGCCGAAGGGCGAGCTATGGGATCAGGCAGTCGAAGCCTGGCTCGGGTTGCACAGCGATAAAGGGGCGTCGTTCGATAAGGTGGTTGAGCTGAACGCGGCGGAAATCGAGCCTCAAGTCACCTGGGGTACGTCGCCCGAGATGGTGGTTTCGGTGAATGGTTCGATACCCGACCCTGCGCAAGAACAGGATCCCTCTCGCAGAGAGAGTATTTTGCAGGCACTCAAGTATATGGGCCTCACAGGCGGTAGCGCGATAAAAGACATTAAGCTCGATACGATCTTTATCGGCTCGTGCACCAATTCGCGCATAGAGGATTTACGCGCAGCGGCGAAAGTCGTCGAGGGCAAGAAAGTCGCAGAGACGATAGAGCTCGCGATGGTTGTGCCAGGTTCGGGCCTTGTTAAGAAGCAGGCTGAGGAAGAGGGGCTCGACAAGATTTTTATCGACGCGGGACTCGAATGGCGTGAGCCTGGATGCTCGATGTGTTTGGCGATGAATGCCGATCAGCTAGGTGACGGCAAACACTGCGCCTCTACCTCCAATCGCAATTTCGAAGGCAGACAAGGGTTTGGTGGGCGAACTCATTTGGTGAGCCCAGCCATGGCAGCCGCTGCTGCGATTCACGGCCACTTCGTCGACGTGCGCGAACTATAGATTCTAAGGAACCAGACAATGAAAAAATTCAGTACTGAGAAGGGCGTCGTTCTCCCGCTTAATCGTGCCAATGTCGATACAGACTTTATTATTCCTAAGCAGTTTCTTAAATCGATTAAACGCACAGGATTCGGTCCCAATCTTTTCGATGAGCATCGTTACCTCGACAAAGGCGAGCCCGATTCAGATAACAGTGCGCGCCCTCTGAACAAAGAATTTGTGATGAACCAGCCTCGTTACGCTGGCGCGCGCGTGCTGCTCGCTCGAGAAAATTTTGGCTGTGGATCTAGCCGTGAACACGCACCCTGGGCGTTGGATGACTATGGATTCAGAGCAATTCTCGCTCCGAGCTTTGCAGACATATTTTTTAACAACTGTTTTAAAAATGGACTGCTGCCAATCGTTCTCGATAAGGAGGTGATTGACGGCCTCTTTGCTGAGGTCGAGGCGACTGAGGGGTATCAGCTCGAGATCGATCTCGATGCTCAGTTAGTACGCAAGCCGACTGGCGAAGAAGTGCCCTTCGAAGTGGACCAATTTCGAAAGCATTGCCTACTCAATGGGCTCGATGATATCGGCTTGACGCTGGAGGATTCGGCAGCAATTACTGCCTTCGAAACGACGTGGCGGACCAAGTCTCCTTGGTATTTTACCCTGTCGAATTGATTCTTAGCGCGCAAATCTTGCGTGCAACAAGGGTTAGTTGATGTTCACACGTGGTTCGATTTTAGTGAGTAATTGTAATGAGTAAGAATGTAAACGTAGCAATCGTCGGCGCGACTGGTGCAGTGGGCGAGGCCCTTATTGAAATTTTGGAGCAGCGCAATTTTCCCGTCGGTGAGCTCTATCTGCTTGCAAGTGAGCGATCTGCGGGCACGACCTTGATGTTTAAAAATAAACCAATCATGGTTACAGACTTAGCCGAGTTCGATTTTTCGAAAGCGCAAATAGGCTTGTTCTCTGCAGGTGGCAGCATCTCTGAGGTTTACGCGCCAAAAGCCGCCGCTGCTGGTTGTATCGTTGTCGATAATACGTCTCATTTCCGCTACGACGACGACATCCCACTGGTTGTTCCCGAGGTCAATCCAGAGGCAATAGCGGGCTACACAACGCGAAATATCATTGCGAATCCAAACTGCTCGACGATTCAGATGCTGGTGGCGCTAAAACCTATTCATGATGCGGTCGGCATCAAGCGCATTAGCGTAGCGACATATCAGGCTGTATCGGGTACCGGCAAGCCTGCTATTGAGGAGCTTGCGAAACAAACCGCTGAACTGCTCAACGGGCGGGAGGCGAAGGCCGAGGTTTACCCCCAGCAGATAGCCTTTAATGTCCTGCCACAGATCGATGTCTTCCTCGACAACGGCTACACCAAAGAAGAGATGAAGATGGTTTGGGAGACGCAAAAAATCTTTGGAGACAAGTCGATCGCCGTTAGTGCTACCTGTGTCAGGGTGCCGGTTTTTTATGGGCATTCGGAGGCAGTGCAAATCGAGACTCATGACGAGATCTCAGAAGAGAAGGTGCGAGAGCTGCTTGCCAAAGCGGCGGGCGTAAAAGTGATCGATGAGCGTGTCGATGGGGGCTATCCGACCGCCGTAAAGCACGCATCCGGTGAGGATCCGGTGTTCGTTGGCCGCATTCGAAAAGATATATCGATGGTCAATGGCATGAACTTTTGGATAGTTTCGGACAATGTGAGGAAAGGCGCGGCGTTGAACTCGGTGCAAATTGCCGAGGAACTTTTAAAGACTTATCTTTGAAGGACTACTCTTTAAAGTCCATTTTTTAATAGCGCTACTATGGACGCGTGCAGCGTCTGTGGTAGCAGCGAATAACCCAATGCAGACTCAGAGAAATAGCGATATGAGGCGAAAAAATAGAGCTTTCCTTGTCGCGCTTGTAAGCTGTCTTTCGTTCTCGAGTAGCTTATGGGCGGTGGGTCTTGGGCAGCTGCGCGCAGACTCCTCGATTAATCAGCCTCTGAGCGTTCGCATTCAGCTCGTGGATCTCGGCTCGACGCCGTTGGATGAAATAAGCGTTGCCGTTGCGGATGTCGAAAATTTCGATCGTCTAGATGTCGAAGTCGCCGATAATTTTCCCGCAATACAGATCAGCCTCGGCGTCGATGAAGAAGGGCCTTATGCGCGATTAGAATCGGCCTCTGTGATTCAAACACCTTATTTAGAAGTGGTGTTAGATACCCGGTGGCCGAGCGGGCGAGTGCTTACACAGCACACTATTTTGCTAGACCCGCCGGTATTTCTCGATAGCGAGGAGGCGGTGGTCGCGGATTCGATGCAAGATGTGGCGCCCAGTTCTAGTGTTGTCGAAGAACCTGCCGAGCCGTCGATCGCTTCACCTCGCAGCGTCACCACCGATAGAGCCAGCACGCTCTACAGCATCGCGATGGCGTCAAGACCGAATCGGTCCGTTACGGTCCAACAGACGATGCTCGCGATACAGCGACTGAATCCCAGTTCCTTCGGCGATGGCAATATCAATCGACTTTATGCCGGCGAGATTCTTCGCCTTCCAACCGAGCAGCAGATTCTACAGCTGAGTGCTGCAGAGGCGCTCGAAGCCGTCCTCCGTCAGAACCAAGAAGCGGCGATCGACTCAGTCGAGCCACCACAAACGAGCGAGCCCGCCGGGATAATTGCGACAGCAGCTACCGGCGATAAGCTTAGCGTAGTTGTGACCGAAACAGCGGCGCTGGAGGAAGAAAATTCGGTACTAGACGCGCGCATCAAGGAGCTTGAAAATCGTCTCGCAATTAGTCAAGAAGAGCTTGCAAAAGCGGCACGGGAGAGAGCTGATTTTATAGCGAGACTAGAGGCAATTGAGAGTCAGATAACGGCGGCTCAGGAAATAATTAAACTGCAGGATGCGCAGCTCGCCGAGTTAACCCAATCGCTCGCTGCTGCGGCAGAGGCTCGTGAGCGCGAAGCGCCGACGGCAATGCGCAATACAGTTAATCAAGCTACCGGCTTCTTTGGCCAACCCCTCATCGTCGCGGGAGCTGCAGGGCTTGCAGTTCTTTTGCTCGTGTTTCTTCTTCTGCGCCGAAATCGGGAGAATCATGAGGAGGATAATTCGAGTGAAATCACGTTAACTGAAGCGGCGCGGCCTATGTCTGACAGCAAGCGCGAGCAAGACGAGTTAAACAGCGAACTGCTCGCTATATTGTCGGGCGATAATGAGGTCGACGTTGAAGATAGGCCTCGCTCAATCGCGGCCGTGCATTCCGCTCCTGCCTTCGATCCTGATGAGCTGACTTTCCGTACACAAGAGGCTGCTGTCGAACCCTCGAGCCCGGCGCCTATCGAGTCGATCGACGAGGATGAGGCGGCGACAAAACTCGAGCTAGCCTATGCGTATCATAAGATGGGTGACAGCGTGGGTGCTGCTGAAATACTGCTTGAGGTCTTGGAAGAGGGTACATCAAAGCACAAAGCCGAGGCGCAAAAATTGTTGAACGTTGTTAAGGCGACTGGCAGGCTAGTTGATGGGGACAGCGGCTCTTGAGTGACGATCCAACCACGGGGCTTTCCGAGCAAGACCCTGCTAAAGGTCAGTGTCGAATTGCGCTAGCGATCGAATACGATGGTGCGAGCTTCAGCGGGTGGCAGCGACAAACTGCGGCGGGTGTGGCGGGCGATTCAGCTGTGGCCACAGTGCAGCAAGAGGTAGAGAAGGCCTTGTCGAAGGTTGCCGCTCACAGCGTGAGCGTTACCTGTGCAGGACGAACTGACGCGGGAGTCCATGCCACCAGCCAGGTCGTCCACTTCGACTGCAAGCAGAATAGGGGCGAAAAAGCGTGGACACGCGGCGTGAATAGTCTTTTGCCGCGTTCAATTCGAGTGCTTTGGGCGCGCGAAGTGGGAGAGGGGTTCAATGCGCGTTTTACAGCGCAAGCTCGTCGCTATCACTATGTGATTTACACACGAAAACAGGCTAGCGCTATCCTCGACGGGCGCGTCACGCATGTCCCATTTGAACTCGACGTCGAAGCGATGAACTTTGCGGCGCAAGCATTGGTCGGCGAGCAGGATTTTACCAGCTTTCGAGCTGCTGGTTGTCAATCCAGCACGCCTAATCGCAACGTACATAAGGTTGTAGTGAGCGCGCATAGGGATTTTGTTCTTGTCGATATCGAGGCTAACGCGTTTCTCCAACATATGGTGAGAAATATCGTCGGTAGTTTGCTAGTCATTGGTCGTGGGCTAAAGCCAGTCACTTGGATTCGGGATCTCCTTGAATTGAGAAATAGATGTGAGGCGGCAATGACCGCGGCGCCTCATGGTTTATATTTGGTCCAGGTAATCTATCCCGCGGCCTATGGGTTGCCGGCTGGGGCAAAAGCACCGCCTTTTGTCGCTTTAGATTCACCCTCGTCTGTATCGAGTTGCACTGTGCAGGAGTAATGTCGCGTGTCGAATACGTGGATCAAGATGTGCGGCCTCAAACAGCGCGCCGAGATTGAGATCGCCGTCGAGCTTGGCGTTGATGCCGTAGGGTTGGTCTTCTACGCACCGAGTGCGAGAGCTATTGGTATAAACGAAATTGATGAATTGCTGCCTCGTGAATTGAAGGGCACACAGGTAGTTGCCCTTTTTGTTAATCCTTCGGTTGAAGAGGTGCAGGCAGCGCTTTCGTCGGGCCGTATCGATTTATTACAATTTCATGGCACAGAAGAGCCTGAATTTTGCGAAAGTTTCGGCACGCCTTACCTTAAAGCTGTCGGCGTCGAGGCGGCAGTCGACACAGTGGAAATCGAGGCCAATTTACATCGTTACCAAAGCGCTCGGTATTTCCTGCTCGACACCTTCGATGCTCAGGAGCACGGGGGCACAGGAACTCGCTTCGATTGGAGACAAGCTGCCGCGCTGAGCGCCGTGACTAAGCAGAAGATGATTTTAGCCGGAGGGCTCAACCCTCAAAACGTCGGTGACGCGATAAATCGCGTGAAGCCATTCGGTGTGGATGTTAGCTCCGGAATAGAGGCAGCCAAAGGTCGTAAAGACATTATCAAGATGAAACAGTTTTTCGAAGGAGTAAGACGTGCCTGATATGCAGCAAGACTCAATCGGTTTCGCAGGTCCAGATAGCCTGGGCCATTTCGGTCCTTACGGCGGAACGTTCGTCGGAGAAACTCTGATAGCCGCAGTTGAAGAGCTCTCGAGAGTCTATGAAGAGGTCTCGAAAGACCCTGAGTTTTGGGCAGAGTACGACCATGATCTCAAGTACTACGTTGGGCGACCCTCACCGTTATATTTGGCCGAGCGTCTGACGGCAGCTGCAGGTGGGGCGAAGATTTATCTCAAGCGAGAAGATCTCAATCACACGGGTGCACACAAGGTTAACAATACTATCGGTCAGGCGCTTCTCGCGAAGCGGATGGGTAAGACGCGTATTATTGCAGAGACGGGGGCGGGGCAGCACGGCGTTGCTAGCGCTACAGTTGCCGCCCGACTTGGCCTCGAGTGTTTCGTCTATATGGGTGCTGAGGATATTCAACGCCAGGCGCCTAACGTCTATCGCATGAAGCTGCTTGGTGCGACTGTTGTCTCCGTAGACTCAGGCTCGCGCACTTTGAAGGATGCGATGAATGAGGCGCTGCGTGACTGGGCGACCAACGTGGACTCCACCTACTACATAATTGGCACCGTTGCTGGGCCGCATCCCTATCCCCAAATCGTTCGCGACTTTCAATGTATTATCGGACGCGAAACACGCGAGCAATCGCTTGCGCAGCTGGGGCAACTGCCCGATGCGCTGGTCGCTTGCGTCGGTGGAGGATCCAATGCCATTGGCATGTTTCACCCCTTCCTGAACGACTCATCGGTGGCGATGTATGGGGTCGAGGCAGGCGGTGATGGTGTCGAGACGGGGCGTCACGCCGCGCCACTGAGCGCCGGGGTGCCAGGTGTGCTCCATGGCAATCGAACCTACCTGATGACGGATTCGGGTGGGCAAATAATGGAAACCCACTCAGTCTCCGCCGGGCTCGATTATCCGGGTGTCGGGCCAGAGCACGCGTGGCTGAAGGATCTCAAACGCGTAAACTACGTTAATGCGACAGATTCGGAGGCCATGAAGGCATTTCATCAATTGACTCGCCTCGAAGGTATAATACCCGCGCTGGAATCTGCGCACGCCGTCGCATATGCGATGCGGTTGGCGGCGACGATGGCGCCAGAGCAGTCGGTGGTAATAAATTTGTCTGGCCGCGGAGATAAAGATATTCAGACGGTCGCGAAACTCGAAGGTCTTACGCTGTAAAATAGGAATACTATGAGTCGCATAAGCGAAGTAAGCGCAGAAGCTGCGCAACAAGGACGTAAATTACTAATACCCTATGTGGTTGCTGGCGACCCTGATTTGCCAACAACCCTCAAGCTTATGCATAAGCTCGTTGCCGATGGCGCCGACATGATCGAGCTAGGCGTCCCGTTTAGCGATCCAAGCTCAGACGGTCCTGTCATTCAGCGCGGTGTCGAGCGTGCGATCGCTGGGGGCACTAATCTTGCTAAGGTGCTTGATCTCGTTGCTGAGTTTCGACTTCAGAACAGTTCCACCCCGATTGTGTTAATGGGCTACCTGAACCCTGTTGAAATTATGGGTTATGAGGCGTTTGCCACGCGGGCAAGCGATGTGGGCGTCGACGGCGTTTTGATAGTCGACATGCCGCCAAGCGAGGCGAGTGGTCTGTGTGATCTCCTAAAGGAAAGACGCATCGATACCATTTTCCTTGTGGCGCCAACGACGACGGATACTAGGTGTGCTCAGATCGTAGCGAACTGCAGCGGCTATTTGTATTACGTGTCGCTAAAAGGGGTAACCGGTGCTGCGTTGCTCGATACCGAGTCAGTGCGATTAAGCATCGAAAAATTAAGGAAGATGACGGATCTCCCGATCGTCATTGGCTTCGGAATTAAGGACGCTGCGAGTGCGCGCACGATGGGGGCGTTATCCGAAGGTGTTATCATCGGCAGCGCGTTGGTTGAGCGCATCGAGAAACTGTCTCCAGGCGACACGTCCTCTGCGCAACAGCTGGCACACGTCACAGAGGTTATAAAGACTGCGCGTGAAGCGCTAGATTCGCTCTAGCGTAAAGGCAACGGCATAGAAGGCCGCAGAGTAAAAACAAGCACAGCGTAAGACCCAAGTTTAGCGCCAAAAAAACAGAATAAGCAGAATCAATAGCACAACGAGAGACTTTTATAAGGGACGAGTCGATGAGTTGGATAGATAAGATTTTACCGTCGATTGCGAGCGGACCTCGCGACGGCAAGAAATCGGCAGTGCCCGAGGGCGTCTGGAAAAAATGTCCTCGCTGTGATGCGATGCTTTATGAAAAATCGCTCAGCGAGAATTCGGACGTTTGCCCTAAGTGTGATCACCATTTACGCATCACGGCTCGTCGACGTTTAGACCTATTTCTCGATGAGGGCAGTCAGGTTGAGCTATTTGCTGACCTCGCACCGGTCGATTTATTGAAATTCAAAGACCTTAAGCGCTATAAGGACAGGCTGAGTGCCGCGCAGAAGGCAACGGGTGAGAAAGACGCGCTGATCGCCATGCGTGGCACTCTAGATGGCCACCCCTTAGTCACCGTCGCATTCGAATTCAATTTCATCGGTGGTTCGATGGGGGCCGTAGTAGGGGAGAAATTCACGCAGGCCGTGAATACCTGCATCGAAGAGGGTTTGCCGCTCGTGTGTTTTTCGACAAGCGGCGGCGCGCGCATGCAGGAGGCGCTGATTTCTTTAATGCAGATGGCCAAAACGTCAGCTGCGCTAGAGCGGCTAAAGCAAATGAGGCTCCCCTATATCTCGATTCTTGTCGATCCGGTTTATGGTGGTGTCTCGGCCAGCCTTGCTATGTTGGGTGACGTTAATATTGCCGAGCCGAATGCGCTGGTTGGATTTACCGGCCCCGACGTAATTCGTCAAACGGTTCGCGTAAAGCTCCCCGAGGGTTTTCAACGCAGCGAATTTCTGCTCGAACACGGCGCTATCGATATGATTGTGCCTCGCGGCGAGCTGCCAACCAAAGTCGCCTCTCTTCTCGACAAGCTAATGCACTCACGGCGCGCAGATAACGCAGAATCCGCGTCAGACGCTGACGATAAGAGCGACGAGGCTTCCCCAAAAGAGAATCCGTTAGACGCCGCCAATTAGAGGCGACAGTGAGCTCTCCCCAACATCTTGCCCCGCGTAGTGATGCGAGCCTTGACGCTTGGCTGACCTATATCTCGCAGATACACCCTCGAGAAATCGAACTCGGCCTCGAGCGCTTGAGCCGGGTTGCGCAGCGCTTAGGTCTCGCCAAGCCTGCGCCAGTTGTGATTACCGTAGCCGGTACTAACGGCAAAGGCTCGACGGTAAAGACTCTTGAGGCGGTGCTAATGGAGTCGGGTTACTCGACTGGCGCTTACACCTCTCCCCATATACTCCGCTTCAACGAGAGAATTCGCCTGCAGGGGGAGGAGGCGGCTGATGAAGATATTGTCGCCTGCTTCGCGCGTATTGAGGCGGTGCGTGAGCCCGAATCACTGAGCTATTTTGAGTTTACGACACTCGCCGCATTGCTACTATTTGCCGACAAGTGCGTTGACTTCGCGCTACTTGAAGTTGGTCTCGGGGGGCGACTCGATGCAGTTAATCTCATCGATCCAGACTGCTGCATTATCACTAATATCGCACTCGATCATGAAGATTGGCTGGGCAAAGGGCGAGAGAATATCGGCGCTGAGAAAGCTGGCATACTTCGCGCTGCCACGCCGTTCGTCTTCTGCGATCGCGATCCCCCTGCGAGCGTTCTTGCCCATGCGGCGTCCCTCGGGCTCACGCCAATCGCAATAGGGGCAGATTTCAGTGCCCATGTCAGTGCCCATGTCAGTACCCATGTGAGTCCAGTTGAGAGCGCCGATCAGTGGAGTTTTAAGGGCCAGGCCCGAAACGGGGGGCTAATAACGCGCGATGCACTGCCTATTCCTAACCTTTTTCTCGATAATGTTGTCGGGGCGCTTCAGGGGTTAGCCTGCTTGGACCTACTGCCCGCTGAGGAGATTCTAAGAAGAGCGCTAAATGACTTGGGTCTTGTTGGTCGCTTTGAGAAGCGTCGCGATTTGACGACCGGGCGCAGGGTGATTTTAGATGCCGCGCACAATGTTGCCGCGGCGGAGCTACTAGCGCGAAGATTGAAGACGCTATTTCCTGTTGCCGACATCCGCTCGCAGGCCAAAGCCGAGAGCACCCCCACAATTCGCCTTGTACTTGCAGCCATGTCCGACAAAAATATCGAAGATATAGTGCGAGCTTTAGACCCGTTGGTCGATATCTGGTATATTGCCGCCTTCGAGGGGGCGCGCGCTGCGGGTGCTCGCGAGATTCATACGCGGGTCAGCACGACGCTACCGAAGGCGATGATTAGACCTTTCGACTCGGTCCTATCCGCTTATCGTGCGGCCTGTAGTGATCAACCGGATGAGCATGCCATGATTGTAGTTACCGGCTCGTTCCATACGCTAGCAGAGGTCGCTGCGCTACCCGATCTCGACTAGACAAGGTGTGCAACCAGGTTAGAATCGAGTTTAGTTTTGTCATCTAAGTAGATAATCTTAAAGCTATTTATTCTAAAGAGGTGCAGGCATTGCAGCAGGATCCGCAAGAGGTAAGTAGGGGTCGCAAAAGAAGGGTGGTTGGTACCATCGTCCTCCTCGCACTCGCCTTGATAATTCTGCCACAGCTATTCGATGGCGAAGGTAGTTACCAGCCTCAAGTTCAAAGTCGTATTCCCGAGCGTCCAATTATTACGCTGCTGCCCGAGCCGCAACAAGTTCGCCCTGCCATGGTAGGTGATTCACAAAGTCCGTCAATCAGCGCTGAGGCTCAGGATGAAAGCACTGAGCCCTCTCTTTCCACTCAGGCGTCTATGCCCACCGGGCGTGCTGTGAGTGATAATGCTAGCGAGCCCGCTGAGGTGAGCTCAGAGGCTAGATCAGAGGCTAGCGCGACGACCGTGTCGACCGAGACTGCTTCGAGGCCGACCCTCAATGCCTCGGGCTTGCCCGAAGGATGGGTGGTTCAGTTGGGTACGTTTGGGGATATCGATAACGCAAGCAAGCTGCTAGCCGATCTCTTAACCAAGGGATATAAGGCCTATGAGAGGCGTTCTGTGCGAGACGCGCGAGAAATGTCGACGATTCTAGTCGGACCGGTCATCGATAGAGCCGAGGCCGACCGTTTGCTCGCAGAGCTGGCCGCAGCGCTCGACCTCAAGCCATTGATCAAGCGATACGAGCGCGAGGTGCTGAGATAAGATGAGTTCGCTAGGGGAGTCCTTCGGGCAGATCGATATCGCCATATTCGCACTCATCGCGTTATCGGGACTGTTCGGCCTTTGGCGGGGCATTGTAAAAGAAGTTTTTTCCCTAGCCTCGCTGATCATAGCGATCCTTGTCGTGCGCCTCTACAGCGGTCTCGCCGCTGCGCAACTCGAGGGACTAATCGATAGCAATGTGGTTCGGCTCGCCCTTTCTTCCGCCTTTTTGTTTATCGGCGTTATGGTTCTTGGGAGTTGGACAATAGCGCTTCTGCAGAAATTCCTAACTTTCACCGGCCTCAGGCTCATCGACAGAGTGCTTGGTGGCGCGTTTGGACTTGCCCGCGGCGTGCTGATTCTAATGATACTTGTTTATTTTGTTGAGCCTTTTGCGGGGACTCGGCAGTTTTGGCTTGAATCTACCGCGATTGCTAAGGCTCGAGAGGCGATGGCTGCTGCCGCAGAGTATGTGCAACCGGTGACGGTTCCGGGCGAGCAGGGCGAGGTCATTTAGTTTTTAGTTTTAGGCGTTTAGTCGCGCGGTTTACGGGCGTGTGGTGTAAAATTCGGCCTTCGGTCGAAGTCTCTGGAGAATTCTATGTGCGGTTTGGTGGGTGTTGTTTCCGACAATGATATCGGTGTCTGTTTGTACGACACGTTAACCGTACTTCAGCATAGAGGCCAGGACGCAGCAGGAATCATGACCTGCGATAAGGGCAAGTTGAATCTTCGTAAAGACAACGGCCTGGTAAAGGATGTGTTTCGAACGCGCCATATGCGCAGGCTCACGGGCCAGATGGGAATAGGCCATGTGCGCTACCCGACTGCAGGTTCCTCTAGTCCCGCTCTCGCCCAACCTTTCTATGTAAACAGCCCCTACGGCCTCGCCTTAGCCCATAACGGCAACCTCACCAATACTAAGGAGTTAAGCCGTGACCTCTTTAAAGAGGATTTGCGTCACATAAATACCGACTCTGATTCAGAGGTGTTGCTCAATATCTTCGCGCATGAGCTGCAGCGCCGAAATAAAATGAAGCCGCTCCCTGAAGATATCTTTGCAGCCGTGGCTGGCGTGCACAATCGCTGCCGTGGCGGATTTGCCGCTCTGGTGATGATAACTGGCTATGGCATAGTCGGTTTCCGCGATCGCAATGGCATCCGACCACTCGTCTATGGGTACCGAGAGAAAGCAGACGGCACCGGTCGTGATTATATGATTGCTTCTGAAAGTGTCGCATTAGATTCGCAAGGCTTCACCCTCGAGAGAGACGTCGCGCCGGGCGAGGCTGTTTATGTTGATGCTAAGGGAGTACTGCATACTCAGGTCTGCACCGAGCCGGGCGAACATTCTCCCTGTATATTCGAGCACGTTTATTTCGCGCGCCCGGATTCGCTTATGGATGGCATCTCCGTCTATAAGGCACGGTTAAGAATGGGTGAAAAACTTGCCGACAAGCTGATTGCTGAGCGTCCTGATCATGACATCGATGTGGTCATTCCGATACCCGATACCAGTCGTACCTCAGCGCTTGAATTGGCAAATAGGCTAGGTGTGAAATACCGCGAGGGCTTCGTAAAGAACCGCTACATCGGTCGTACGTTTATCATGCCTGGCCAAAGCCAACGGCGTAAAAGTGTAAGACAAAAACTCAATGCCATTGATCTCGAATTTAGAGGTAAGAACGTCCTGCTCGTCGACGATTCAATTGTTCGCGGCACGACGTGCAAGCAAATTATTCAGATGGCGCGGGACGCCGGCGCTAACAAGGTTTATTTCGCTTCGGCAGCGCCTGCTATCCGTTACCCTAACGTCTATGGAATCGATATGCCTGCGGCAGCTGAGTTGATCGCATCGGGGAAAACAGAGATTGAGGTGCAGGAAGCGATCGGCGCCGATTGGCTCATATACCAGAACCTAGAGGACCTAATTTCGTCAGCTTCGGAGGGTAACCCTGCGGTTTCTCACTTTGAGTGCTCGGTGTTTAATGGCGAGTATGTAACTGGTGATGTTGATGAGATCTATCTACGGCGATTAGAGTCCAAGCGCAATGATCTCGCAAAACTCTCAAAGTCAGAGAAAAAGGCTGGGAAGGAGAGCAATAGGGAAGCGCAGATCGCGGACATCAATAACGATATCTAGCCGCCGGCGAGTTTCACTTTGTCAAACTGCTTTTCGAGAGCGGCCTTTAGCGTGTCCCGATGGTCGCCCTGAATCTCTATAATGCCGTTTTTTACTGTGCCGCCGGTGCCGCACTGTGCTTTGAGCGCCTTCGCGAGAGTCGTAAGTGCTTCTCCCGTCAGGGGCACTCCACTTATCAGACACACCCCTTTGCCCTTACGGCCCTTTGTCTCGCGGCTAATTCGTATAATCCCATCGCTTGGAGCCGTATTCATCGGTGTGACACATTTACATTTTCGTAACTGTTTCCCGCATTTTGGACATGACTGTCCAGTGGGGCCGCCGGCGGTCGAATAGACTAGTCGCGAGGTGCTCATGGTTGCGCTCAGCTTTTGTAGAGAGAGGGGAGCTGATACTTTTCTTCGCGTTGCAGCTGCTTGGTCGCTGCACGCTTGGACTTTCGTAGGAGTGTTACCAAGGCGCTGAGCCTAGCGCCATTAAAGTCCGAGCTAGTCTGTGCGTTAAACAGCAGCGACTGTAGTGCTTTGGCTTGTTCTGTTAATTCTCGAGAAGGGCTCAGTCTCACCAAATCTTCCATGCTCCGAACTCGACCGCCTCTTTCTGATGCGCAGTAGTGATTTGCCCAAATCAAAAGTGAGTCGCGAATTGCTTTGTGATCATTTGAATGACAGGCGGACTTAAGTTTCGCATACGCTGCCTTTTCATTAGCCTCGGGCGTTTGGCCTGCGCGCCAGTCGGCGAAGCGTTGCCGGCTCGCATCACCAAAGCGGCGATGGACGAGCGCTGCGAGCAGCAAGCTAACCAGCAAAGCGAACAGCCACTGCATCCATCGGACAAGCCCGCTATCAATTTCTATCACATCGGCCTCTGCCTGCGCGTCTATCATCGCTTGATCGACCAGCGGCTCAGGGGCTAGAAGCGCCTGAATTTCTTGCGTGCTCGCAACGGCTTGCTCCGAGGGAAGCAAGCCCTCGACGGTTGCGACCTCGAAACGCGTTGCGGGTAGCGCCGTTGTTCTTGCCGAATCGGCATTCACATCCCACCAAGGAATCTCTAGGGCAGGCACTTCAATTGTTCCAGCCTCGAGTGCTACATAGGTGCTGGTTTCGACTCGAGTACCAACGATACTGCCATCAACGAAAGTGCGCGATATGTCAGCGGGGTCTGGGTAGAGATTCAAACCTTCGATAGAGTCAGGAGAGAAAGGCGGTAGCACCGCACCATCTAAACCTTCCGCTCTGAGGATAAGTGTCCGGACTATGCTGTCGCCAACTTTCAGAGCGCCAATATCACCAGACCAAGTCTCTTCGAGCGTGAGACCGGTAACAGGCAGCCAACCTTCGCCTCTGGGCACGCTCGCAGGACGCTCTTTGACATCGATTGTTATCCCTTCGATAAACGCGGTTACACGACGGGTATTCATGTTCCTAAAAACAAAATTACTCGATCCGTCTGTGACCTCGCCGCGGAATAAAATGTCGGGGATTTCGAGAGGGCCACTGCGCTGAGGGAAAATAACGTAGCGCTTCTCGTAGACACCAAAGCGCTCACCGTCTATTAGGCGCTCGTACTGATTTGGCGAGCCAATTAGCTGGATTACGGTGTCTTCCATATCGAGTTCGGTAAACACAGGATTGCGGATGCCATTAATCGTGTAGAAGAGGCGAACAGTGAACAGCAGTTGCTCTTGAACGTACACGCTGTCCTTATTGACTTCGATTTCGAGATACAGCTCGTTGTTGCCTTGATTCGAACGCGGCCCCGCGTTTACTACGCTAATCGATATCGGATCGGTGGTTTGATTCAGAATCGACAGCGGAGGAATAACGAGGTCGCCTTCCTTCTCTGGAAACAGGGTGATGACATAATCCGTCCAAGACTCGGTCACCCCATTAATGCTACGAATCTGACTCGACGTACGCGTGCCGAGGACGTCAAAGTCTTGAGTTAATGGCGTTAAATCCAGCTGCATACCTTGGCGCTGATCATAAACCCTAATCGTTAAGGTTAAGGTCTCACCGCGTGCGAGCTCGCTGCGATCGACGCTAAGCTCAATCTGCTGTGCAAATACCGAGGCTGAGAACAGCGCGCAGAATAGAAGAATGAGTGAGTAAATTCTTACCATATTTGGCCACCACTCTGATTCGCATTTGCGGTCCCGTTTAGCTGGCGCTGACGATACTGGTAGCGAAACTTCCGGCGCAGTAATTCACCTGGATCGTCGTCGATACGGCGTAGCCACTGCTCGAGTGCCTGCTGTTCTTCGAACTCATCATTCTCAGTCTCGTTAGGCGTGTTCTGCTCGCTATTAGATTCAGAGTTCTCTTGATCCTCTGGTGAGTCCTGTTGCTGCTGTTCCTGCTGTTCTTGTTCGTCTTGATTGCCTTCTTGGCTCTCTTGATCCTGCTGCTCGCTGTTTTCCTCTTGCTGGTCAGATTCACTTTCCGAGCTTTGTTCTGAATCACTTTCTTCGCTGTCGCCTTCCTCTTGCTCACCTTCTTCGGCTTGCTGTTGCTCTAAAAGCTGTTCGACGATCTCCTTGTTCTTAATAGCATCTTCGTGAGTCTCATCGAGACCCAGCGCGATGTTGTAAGCAGTGATTGCTTCGGCATAGTTGCCGCTCTGAGCGAGGGCATTGCCGCGGTTGTAGTGACCATCTGCGCTGCCATTCGCAGCGAAGGCTGCAACCGCCGCTTCATAATTGCCATCTCTATAGGAGGCAGCCCCGCGCCAATCAGTATTCTCGAAGAGACTGGCGGCTTCGCTGTGTTCTTCGCGCTTAAATGCGGCGGCCGCGCGTTGGTCTCGCGTCATCCACAACCCTTTCCAAGCATCCATGATGCTAAAAGGTTGCGCCTCATCCTCGGTCGGAAGGGGCAAGCCTTCTTCATTGATCTGAATATCGACAGTGGGACCGAAGTCAGCCGCGTGGGCCTGCTGCGGCGGTGCTACCAGTGTAAGGCTCACTGAAAGGGGAAGCAGAAATAGCCAACCTCTTCGGAAACTGAGCGCTGAGAGAGGAAGAACTAGAAGAAGAAGCCATGGGCCTATTTCGTACCAAACATCGAACTCTTCTTCGACGTCGGATAGAGACTCGTCATCGAGAGGATTGATATCGCTAAGCAGATAAGCTAAGTCTGAATCGGCGAGTTGAATGTCGTGATAGCGTCCGCCGACGCGGTTGGCGAGCGAAGTCAGTAAGTTTTTATTGAGTCGCGGAACGATTATTGTGCCGCGTTCGTCGGTTAAGAAATTACCGTCGTTGGTCCGTATTGGCGCACCTTCCTCGGTGCCGATACCCATGACCAAAAGTTCATTGCCAGTGCCTTCGAGCAAGTCGGCGATGCGCTGCTCTTCTTCGAAGCCCGCAATACCATCTGTCATCAGTAAGATTTTGCCAGTCCCACCATCGGTATTCTTGAGGAGATTAATGGCAAGCTCGAGCGCCGCGATAGGGTTGCTGCCAAATAAAGGCATGATATTGGGGTTGAGTGAGGGTACTAGCGCTTCGATCGTAACTACGTCGTCGGTGAGCGGAGTCACTGTATGTGCGTCGCCGGCATAAACGATAAGAGCGGTCTGTCCCTCACTGCGTAGAGCGAGTACATCACGCAGTTTACGCTTGGCAAGGTCGACGCGGCTCGGACTATGATCGGGCGCAAACATCGACAGCGAGAGGTCGAGCACAATAACCAGCGCGTCTTCCCGTTTCTGCACTGGCTGTGGCAGTTTTTCCCACACCGGCCCGGCGAGCGCGAGACTCGTTAGCGTCCAAACTAGAAGTAGCAAAATAAGCGGTGTGCGCTGTGAGGCGTTCTTGCTGCGATCGAGAAGATAGGGGAGAAGCTCTTTGTCAATTGCTCTATCCCAGGCCGTGACATTGCTATTGAGGCGCCAGAGAGCAATTAGCAGCAAGAGTGCGGGAACCAAGGCGAGTAGCCACAGTGGGCGCAGGAAGTGGAAATTCTCAAGCAGACTCGCGGGGAATATATACTCCATATCAGTGAGGCTCCTGAGAGAGCTCTTCCTCTCGTGCGCGTGAATCGAGACCAAATAACAGGCTCCACGGTATAGAAAGCAGGGCAAGCAAGAAGCTGAGAAGGAGTGCGGCGCCTAGCGGCCAATAGAACAAGACCTTGGTTGGTCTATAGGTTTGATCGTCTTGCTCTATCGCTTCGAGTCTATCGAGTTCTTCATAAATCTCTACGAGGTCATTGACGTCTCGCGCGCGGAAATACCGCCCGCCAGTAGCCTCTGCTATCTGCGTTAGAACCGCCTCATCGAGTTCAGCGGAGGGGTTTATTGCGCGCGCTCCGAAAAACGAGCGCTGGATAACTTGATCAGCGCCGATGCCTATTGTGTAAATCTTGATTCCTTCAATAGCCGCGAGCTGGCCTGCCTGAAGCGGGTCGATTTCCCCCGAATTATTAACGCCGTCGGTTAGCAGTACTAAAACTCGACTGTTTTCCGGTCGCGTGCGTAGATGCTTGACCCCGAGGCCGATAGATTCGCCTATCGCCGTCGCAGATTCTTCGATGATACCGATGTCGGCCTCTTCGAGGAGGGTGCCGACGGTTTCACGGTCGAAGGTAAGAGGGGCTTGAATATACGCGTGCGCTGCAAACAAAATCAGGCCGAGGCGATCGCCTTCTCGGCGTTCTACGAAGTCGCTTATCACGCGCTTAACAACAGAGATTCGCGAGACCTGGCGATTACCAATTACCATATCCTGCGCCTCCATTGATCCTGAGATATCAACCGAGAGCATGAGATCGCGACCCGTAGAGGGCAGTTCAACAGGGTCGCCAAGCCATTGTGGGCGCGTGCCCGCGGCAACGAGAAGCAGCCAGATCATTGCGCACAGAATAACCGAGAGCGTGCGGCCATTGCTGATGTTTTCACTGTCTGATTGCAAACGCGTCAGCATTGTAAAAAACGGAACATAGAGTGCTGCATCCTGTCGCGGCGCACGTGTAGCGAGTTTATAAACCAGATAAGGCAGGGGGAGTATGGCAAGGACCCATGGCCATGTTAGCTCTAACATTAGGCGTTTGCCTCCGTGCCCTGGGGCGCTTTTTGCGTAGACTCTTGTGGGCGTTTAGTCACGCCTGCCTGACGATATTGCTCAATAATCCAAGCGGCTGCAAAGGTATGAAGCCCATCGGGATCCACTTCAAGCTCGCGCTGAAAGCGACCGCGGGCGAAGCCGGCAGCGAGCGCCTCATCGAGAAGCGGCGCCGAGCTGACCGACGATACACGAAGAAAACGCACCCACTCGTCTCCACTCAGGCTTGCAATCTCGGATTGCGGATTGTGGAAGAGTGCAACTCTGCGTAATACGCTGTTTGTCGCATTGAGCAAATTAAGTCCAGCCATCTTATCGCCACGGCTTGCGTGTTCACTGTACGTTGTCATGCAGCGTTCGAGCTCCGCGAGAGCGAAACTGAGCAATAATTTTGCGTCACGGGCGCGGGCGTACGCGCGCCAAGCAAACACAATGGCGACGAGGATCAGCACCGCAAGCAACCACCAACCAGGGGCGGGCGGCCACCAGCTTATTGCACTTGGCAGTCGTATGTCGGCGAGCTGCGCTAAGAGTTCTTCGCTATCCATTCTCGGATTTGCTCCACGACGAGTTGATTGGTCCGTAATTTTATTAAACGAATTTTGAGACGTTCGAGATCTGATTCAATCCCTGCAACGCGTTCCTCGAATTGTCGCTTGTAACGCGACCGCGCTTTGCTGCTATGCGTATTAATCGAGCCCTTACTCGCGCCATCGGTAATGCTGTAAACCCCCGGCGTCGGTAGGCTCTCTTCGAGTGCATCGTAGACCATGCAGCAAACAACGTTATTGTGGCGCGACAGCTGATTAAGGTATTGCAGCGCCGTTTCATCGAGCGTTGCGAAGTCTGAAATGACGTAAAGCGTGCTGCCGGGCTTCGTTATCCGACGGATCTGACCTAAGGCATGCGCGAGGCCGGGTTTAAAATCAGCGGAATGTGGCTCTTCAGCAGTGCTCGGCGTTTTCTGGCTGAGCTTCTGATTGAAAGTAAAAATCTGATTGAGGAGATGAAGTGCCGAGCGTCGAGATCGCTTAGGTCGGACGAGGCTCGCATTGCTGTCTGAAAAAACCAAGCCACCAACGCGATCGCCGTTATCGATAGCCAGCCAGCAGAAAAGCGCGGCGGCCTGTGCGGCGATAACCGACTTAAAGGCTACTTGGCTGCCAAAAAACATGCTTGAGCATTGATCGACAGCGATAATAACCGGCCGCTCTCGCTCTTCCCGAAACACTTTGGTCACCGCACGACCAGTGCGCGCAGTGGCTCGCCAATCGATGAGCCTTATGTCATCTCCCGCTTGGTAGGGTCGAAACTCTTCGAAATCGATGCCCCGGCCGCGTATTTTGGAGAGGTGTAGGCCGGAAATCCCGGCAATCGAGCGCGCGTGAGAGACGTAGGCGAGGGCCTTCGCCGCCTGCCTTTGTATTAGCATCTGCGGCAGCGTGATTAGCGCACCACGGCTTCGATATCGCTCGTGCTGTGGATCCAGTTTCGATTTAGCGACCATTGGTTAGCTCTCTGAGACGCAGTGCTTAAGCGGATGGTACGCGCTGACGGATCGTCTCCAACACTTGGTCTGGGGTGATGCCGCTCGCTTCAGCTTCAAAGCTCAGCAGTATTCGGTGGCGTAGCACATCGAAAAGAACATCCTGCACGTCATCTGGACTCACGAAATCTCTTCCTTGGATCCATGCATGGGCACGCGCGCAGCGGTCTAGAGAGATTGTGCCGCGAGGGCTGGCGCCATATTCGAGCCAGCCAGCAAGATCTTCACCGTATTGTGCAGGTTCTCGTGTCGCCATGATGAGTTGAATAATGTATTCCTCGACTTCAGGCGCCATGTGCATGGCAAGAATTTCTTGCCGAGCAGCGAAGAGGCTATCTTGCGAAATCTCTTTCGGTACTTCCGTAGCCACGTTGGCCGCTTCGTCGCGCACGAGCTTGAGGATTTCCCTTTCTGCGGATGCGGCAGGGTAGCCAATCGCAACATGCATCAGGAAGCGATCGAGCTGCGCTTCGGGAAGCGGGTAGGTGCCTTCTTGCTCAATGGGGTTTTGCGTCGCCATTACGAGGAAAAGGGGTGGCAGAGTGAAAGATTCGCGTCCGACACTGACCTGATGCTCTGCCATCGCCTCGAGCAGTGCGGACTGAACTTTTGCAGGTGCTCGGTTGATTTCGTCGGCAAGCACTAAATTGTGGAAGATCGGACCTTTTTGAAAGCGGAACGAGCCGTCTTCGGGTCGGAATACCTCTGTGCCGGTAATATCACTCGGCAACAGGTCGGGTGTGAACTGGATTCGGTGGAAGTCACCTTCAACGGCCTTCGAAAGATCTTTAATGGCTTTGGTTTTCGCGAGTCCCGGTGCGCCCTCTACGAGCAGATGACCATCGGCGAGAAGAGCGATAAGAAGGCGATCTATGAGGCGCTCCTGGCCTATAATCTGCTTCGATAACCAATCCCTGAGTTCTGTTATTATTCCGTGGTGGCTCATAGTGTAAAGTCTCAAATAGTGGGGCTTTTTTGCAAGGCCATCGATTTTAACTGTTTTCAACTGGATGTCTAGGCGCGCCTCTAACCCGAGCGCGTGAGTGCCGGTCGCGCTACGCGCCTAGGTCCGACTAAGTTGTGGAGAAGGTAGGCAATGAGCAAGGAATCACGTTCTCGTGAGTTACAGTTAGACACAATTTTGTCTGCCATCACTCAAGCCGTTGGTGGCAAATCGGCCGCGAAAGACGATCTTCTGCACCGTTTTACCAAGCGCTATGTTGGTAATACCCCTGCGCCACTCTCTTCCAATGCCACCGAACAATTTGTTACTGATATCGCGCAAGCGTGGCATTTTGTCCAAGAGCGAAAATCTAGCCGGCCGCTCATTTCTTTCGAAGAGGCACTACTCGAAGAGAATGGCAGGCAGTTACCCACAACAGTTGTTCGCGTGCTGCTCGACGACAAGCCCTTTATCGTTGATTCGTTACGCCAAGCCCTGCTGAGATCAGGTGCAACGATAAAAGCGGTGCGAAACACCGTGCTCTTCAGCGGCAGACGCAAACCTGGTGCTGCGAAGGATAGTCTGGGTCGCTTCGGGGAATTGGCTGATCTCGCCACAAAGAGCGACGATGACTTTAGCGCTGAATCTTTCTGCAGTATTACCTGCGCGAGATGGGAGAGTGAGCGCTCCAAAGGCATAGAGTCTGAACTTCGCGACTCGCTCAATCATGTCAGCGCCGCCGTTGGCAACTATAAAGAAATGACATCAGCCGCAGCAAACCTTCGCCGCAACCTGCTCACGAACGCAGAATATCTGCCTGTCTCTGAGGAGAACGTGGCCGAATCGATAGAATTCATTGGATGGCTTATCGACAATCATTTCACGTTTTTGGGATACGAAAAGTACCGTATACGCGAAAGATCCGGCGAGAGTATTATCGAGCTCGAACCTGATTCGCTCTTAGGCGTCTCGCGCTATAAATCTCAACTTAGATCGCAAACGAAGGTAAGTTCGTTGCCGGGCGCGGCGGCTGATTTTATCAGCCGGCCCAAGTTACTCAGCTTTGCCAAATCTTCGAAGCGCTCGAAGGTTCATCGTCCCGCTTATTACGATTACGTTTTGATCAAAGAATTCGACAAAGCGGGTCAAGTGACACATATGCACCGTTTTCTCGGGCTGTACACCTCATCCGTTTATTTTAGAGAGGCCCTTTCGATTCCTCTCATTCGAAAGAAAGTAAGCCGTGCACTCGAAAATTCCGGCTATACAAAAAACGGTCACAACATGAAAGACCTCATGCAGGTCATCAATACTTTCCCGCGAGACGAGCTGTTTCAGATCAGTAGTAGGTCATTGCTGGACATAGCCGTTGGAATTACAAAGATTCGCGATACTGGAACAAGTAAGCTCTTCGTGCGCAAAGATTTCTATGGTCGTTTTGTTTCGTGCCTCGTCTATATTCCCCGCGAATTGTTTAATACCAAATCGCGTGTTGCCATTCAGTCTTTGCTTCAGGCCCGTTTGCAAGCAGAAGATGTCGATTTTAATACCTATTTGTCGGAGTCTTCTCAAGCACGCATTCACCTAGTTTTTAAGGTGCCAACTATTCGCGCGCTCAAGATTGATCAGAGTGCACTTGAGAGAGAAATCGTCGAGCTCATTCGTCCGTGGGAAGAGGACTTCATGGAGCGCCTGCGCGAAACCGGTTCTGAGGACGAGGCGCAGCGGCAATACCGTCAATACGCAGATTGCTTCTCAACTTCTTATAAAGAGGCTTATACAGCCACCGAGGCCGTCGAGGATGTTAAGTTTATTAACGCCGTGGCAAGTTCTGGTGATATTGCCGTTAACCTGCGTGAGTCACATGCCGAGCGCGCTGAGTTTAGCTTTAAGCTCTTTAGCTTAGAAAGCCAGCTTATGCTGTCTGATGTGGACCCGATTCTGGAAAATCTTGGTCTTCGCATCATAAGTGAGAGTACTTATCCACTGCGCGGTAATTGCGCGAGCGAATCCGACGAGCTCGGCCCGCGTATCTGGCTTCACGATTTCTTGGTTTATCGCAGCAACGCCACTTCGCCGCTGAGTGATCAGGGTAGGGAATGTTTTGAGCAAGCCTTCTATGCCATCTGGTCGGCAAGGGTCGAGGATGACGCCTTCAATGCCTTAGTGCTTAGTTCAGGACTCACCTGGCGAGAGGCTGCGTTCATGCGCGCTTTAGGCGCCTATCTCAAGCAGATTCGATTCGACTATTCACAAGGATTTATCGCTGAGACGCTGTCTTGTCATGCGCAGATTACAAGTGATCTCATGACGCTGTTCACAGAGCTATTCGAACCAAGCAAGAGTAAGCGCCGGTTTGCAGCGTATCGAAACAGGATCGTTAAGGCGATTGATGCGGTGTCGAATCTTTCCGAAGATAGCGTCCTTCGAGCCTATCTCGGCCTCATTGATGCGACGCTGAGGACCAACTTCTTTCAATTGGATTCAGCTGGAGAATTGAAGGACTACTTCTCATTTAAATTTGAACCACAGCGCATAGATGGCGTACCAAAGCCGTTGCCGAAATATGAGATTTTTGTTTATTCGAGCAAAGTCGAAGGCGTTCATCTGCGTGGCGGGAAAGTGGCTCGTGGTGGCTTGCGCTGGTCGGATAGACGCGAAGACTATCGCACGGAAATTTTAGGACTCGTCAAAGCTCAGCAGGTCAAGAACTCAGTTATTGTGCCTGTTGGCGCAAAGGGTGGCTTCGTTGTTAAGGACACGACCCCTGTTGCCAACCGCGCTGAATTTCAGGCGAGGGGCATTCGCGCTTACGAAACGTTCATCGCGGGTTTGCTTGATATTACTGACAATCTGAAAGAGGGGACGCTGATCGCGCCTGAACAGGTTGTCCGTCGCGATGAAGATGATCCTTATCTAGTTGTTGCTGCGGACAAAGGCACAGCAACCTTCTCGGATATCGCAAACGGAATAGCAGCCCGTTATGGTTTTTGGTTGGGCGATGGCTTCGCCTCAGGAGGCAGCAATGGCTATGATCACAAGGCCATGGGTATCACTGCGAAAGGGGCATGGATTTCTGTCCAACGCCATTTCCGAGAGCGCGGTATCGATATTCAGAAAGAGGAGTTTAGCGTTGTAGGAATCGGCGATATGTCGGGTGACGTCTTCGGTAACGGTATGCTGCTCTCGCCAAAGATACTGCTTAAAGGCGCATTCAATCACATGCATATTTTTATCGACCCAACACCAAACGCGTCGGTAAGTTTCAAAGAGCGAAAGCGTCTGTTTAAACAAACCGGATCGTCGTGGGACGATTATCAACGAGAGTTGATTTCAGCAGGTGGTGGCGTGTTCGAGAGAAGTTCGAAGTCGATCGCGTTAACAGACGAGATGCGCATCGCATTTGCAACCGACGCCAGATCGCTGACGCCAGATCAACTTATATCGGTCATGCTGAAGGCGCCCGTAGATCTCCTCTGGAACGGGGGCATTGGTACTTATGTAAAAAGCTTCTCTGAAAGCAATGCTACGGTCGGGGATAAAGCAAATGACTCTCTGCGTGTCGATGCGCGTGATCTTCGCTGCAAGGCTATCGGTGAGGGTGGCAACCTTGGTATGACCCAATTGTCGAGAATAGAGTACGGACTTAAGGGCGGAGTTTCGTTCACTGATTTTATCGATAACTCTGCTGGCGTGGATTGCTCGGATCACGAGGTAAACATCAAAATTTTGCTCAACGAGGTCGCGAATAGGGCGCCAGCTCGCTCTGAGAAAGCACAATCCGATGCCGACGCAAAGCGAAGTGCACTGCTCGAGGGTATGACAGACGAGGTTTCTGCCCTGGTTTTAGAGAACAATTACCGCCAGGTTCAGACCCTCGCATTGACGTTTGCAGACCCAGAGCTCGGATGTAAAGAATTCAATGACCTGATTAACTTTCTTGAGACTAGCGCTGGGCTTGATCGAGAAATTGAATTTCTCCCTAGCCCTGAACAGCTCGAGCAAAGAGCGAGTGCTCATCTTGCTCCAACCCGACCAGAGCTCGCAGTCGCTACGTCGTACATGAAGATGTTCCTCAAAGCGCAGCTTGTCTCAGCCACTTACTTGAACGATCCGCTTCTGCAGAAGCATTTATTCAAGGCGTTCCCGGGGTCTTTGGTAAAGCGTTACGCCAAGGCGATTGATCAGCATCCCCTGCGTAGCGAATTGATGGCTACTCAATTGGCTAACTACCTTGTGAATCGTGTAGGTGCTTATTTTGTCTTCGAATTAATCTCCTCTTCATCGGCGAGTCCAGCTAGGGTTGTTAGGGCATCTATACTCGCCATTGAAGCGTTTGACGCGGAGTCGCAATGGCAATCCATTGAATCCCTCGATCATTCGGTAGCGTCGTCCTGCCAGGACGAAATGATGCTTGCGTTAGTCAAACTCGTAAGGGATGGAACGCGCTGGCTGTTACGCAATCACTCGGAGGGTCGCGACCTCGCCAGAGAGATAGAGGCCTATGCTCATGGGGTGAAAGCAATGTGCGCGATGCTGCCCTCAGGATTCCCGCAGAATATTGAGAGTAGGTTCGTCAAGAAGCGAGAGGCGTTTGTTGACGTCGGCTTGTCCTCAGAGCTCGCAGAGTCCGTCGCTAAAAACTCGTTTTTGTCGCCGGCTTTCGGTTTGATCGAAGCGTCTCAGAGTGTGTCCGAAACCCTTGAGACGATGGTCAGAGCTTATTATCTTGTCGGCGAAACGCTGAAGCTCGATTGGCTAGGAGAGTTAATTCAGGGCATTGTGCCGACTAGTAGTTGGGAGTCGCGTCTAAAGTCGACTGTGATTGATGACTTGTCTTGGCGGCAAAGAGTGCTAGCAAAACGTCTGCTTGAAGACACACAGGGGCAAAAGTCCATCAGTAAAAGAGTTGAGAATTGGCTAGAAAGCAATTCAATCGCGGTCGAAAGAGCGCAAAATGTACTCGCCCAGCTCCGTGCTGAGAGTACGCCAGATCTTGCGATGATAACCGTTGCGCTACGCGAACTTAAACGCTTGGCCTAACGGTTTCAGCATTGTCGCGATCGCTAGAGGGGAAGCGTGTGTACAAATTGATTAGAAGCCTACTTTTCAGGTTGCCCGCAGAGTTCTCGCATGATGTTGCGTTGAAGGCTATGCGCCTCTGCGAGCGATTGGGTGTCCTGGGAGTTATTGCGGCGAATACAAAACTTAATTCAATCCCGAAGACCGTTATGGGTATTGAGTTTCCCCACACTGTGGGTCTTGCTGCCGGACTAGATAAAAACGCTGACTACGCCGATGCATTGCAGGCGCTCGGCTTTGGGTGGCTTGAGCTGGGCACGGTAACGCCGAGACCGCAGCCTGGCAATCCTAAGCCCAGAATGTTTCGGCTGGCGAGCGACAAAGGAATCATAAATCGACTCGGCTTCAACAATAAGGGTATCGATCATCTACTTTCTCAGTTGGCGAGTCGCAAGAGACAGGGCATCGTGGGCATTAACATAGGCAAGAACGCGGTCACTCAGCTAAGTGATGCGAATGAAGACTATCTCATCGGCCTTCGGAAAAGCTATCCGGTAGCAGATTACATCGCTATAAATATCTCATCACCCAACACGCCTGGGCTTCGGTCCCTGCAGTACGGAGAAGAACTCGATAGTCTTCTAGGCGCTTTGGTGGCTGAGCGGGAGGCACTCCAGAAAGTGCATGCACGCTATGTCCCCCTAGCCGTGAAACTTGCGCCCGACATGTCCGAAGATGAGCTCACCCTCTGCTGCTCGAAGCTCCTTGCTCATAAGATTGATGGTGTAATCGCAACGAACACCACATTTGATCGAGAGCGTGTGGCGGGTAGTCGTTATGCCGGAGAAACAGGCGGGTTGAGTGGCGCGCCGCTCACCGACAAAGCCTGTTCGACGCTTGCTCAGATTAAGCGCCAGGTTGGTGACAGCATGGCGATCATCGGTGTCGGTGGAATCATGACCGGACGTGATGCCGCTGCAAGGCTTGAGGCTGGCGCAGACCTTATTCAGCTCTACTCTGGCTTTATTTATGAGGGGCCTGCACTAATTGAAAGCGCGCTAAAAGAGATCGCAGAAGCAAGCGGTAGCGCATCCGAAAAAAGAGCTGCAGAGCGTACAGGATGAGCGAACAAGCAGACGCGGATCAATCGCCCTTCGACGAGCCAGCGGATCTTCTGTTTTTCACAACGCTCGGCTGCCATCTTTGCGAGGAAGCGGAGAGAATGCTGTCTGCGGTTGCCAGCTCTCAGTCGTTCACCTTAGCTGTTGATGCGATAGACATCGCCGACGACGAAGCGCTCGTGGAAAAGTACGGAATTCGCATACCGGTATTAAAAAGAGCGCGCGACGGAGAGGAACTTGGATGGCCTTTCGGTGAAGAACAGCTTGCACGGTTTATTTGCCACTAGGCGTTTAGGAAAAGAGTAGCGCGCGTAATGCGTCAAGTGAGATTGAAAAGCCTACGCGCGTTCTCCGACGTTTCTGCCGCGAGTTCTTCAACGTCCCTTCCTGTGCACTGCGCGAGTGTTCTGACGACCTCAACGAGATGGCACGGTTCGTTGCGCCGAGATTTTGGCTTCGGCCTGAGTGTTCGAGGGAGTAAATAAGGTGCATCGGTCTCTATTAATAACCTGTCGGCTGGAATGTGCTTTACGATTTCTTGCAGCTCAGCGCCTCTTCTTTCATCGCAAACCCAGCCTGTTATTCCAATATACATATCTAAGGCCAGATAATCCTCCAGCGCCTCTTTGGTGTCAGTAAAACAATGCACGACACCGCCGACAATTTGATTTCGGTACTTTTTGAGTAATTGGAAGAAAGGTTCGTGCGCTTCTCTTTGATGGAGAAAAAGAGGTTTCTCCGCACGTATAGCCAGCTTTAGGTGCTCCTCGAAAACAACTCGCTGCTTCTCGCGAGGCGAAAAATCGCGGTTAAAATCTAGGCCGCATTCGCCCACCGCTATTACCTCGTCATGTTTCAACAAAGTCTGAATCTCAGTCGCAAGCTCCGTCGTCCACTGACTCGCAGCATGCGGATGCAAACCAGCGGTGCTCTTAAATAATTGCGGATTGTTTTGACTGTACTCAGCCGCCTTGTGAGCGCTACTGAGGTCAGTGCCTGTGAGTATTATCGTATCCACGCCCGCTGCCTGAGCGCGCTCGATAACCTGATCGAAATCGTGATCGAATGAATCATGCGTGAGGTTGGCACCGATATCGATGAGTGAGAGGAGGGGGGGAGTCATTGTGTTCGCTCGATCAGGTTAATAGCTCGGACTCGCCTTCGGCCCAAATCCACGGCTAGTTTAGCCCAGAGGGGCGCCACACGAAACCTGCGAGGCGTGGTCAGCGTGTTAAAATTCGATTGTGTGGGTGGCTAGCGTTTGAGTGATCGATAGCTGATAATAAGTTGATGATAAACAAGCAAAGAGTAGGAATTAAGCGTGAACGCAAGCGATCAAAAGCAGTCTCTAAATTGGTCAGAGTTAGGATTCCAGTATAAGAAAACAGATTCTCGCTTCCGTGCCGTTTGGCGCGACGGGGCTTGGGGTGAGGGAGAAATGATTAGCGATGAGTTCATCGCGATTCACGAAGGCGCGCCCTCCATACACTACGCACAGCAGTGCTTTGAAGGCATGAAAGCGCAGACCGCGCCAGACGGTCGCATTCTTTTGTTTAGACCAGATCTCAATGCGCAGAGAATGGGACGCACAGCCGAACGTCTACTTATGCCGCACGTTCCTGAAGAAATGTTTGTGCGCGCTGTGCGAGATACGGTCAGGGCTAATGCTTCATGGGTTCCGCCCTATGGATCAGGCGCATCTCTTTATATCCGTCCAATGCTAATTGGTGTCGGCGAGAATCTTGGTCTAAAGCCGGCTCAGTCGTATGAATTTAGAGTATTTGTGTCGCCCGTCGGTCCTTACTACAAGACTGCCGGACTCGGCACGATTAAATTAGCGGTCTCAGAGATGGACCGAGCTGCACCAAGCGGCACAGGAAGTTACAAAGCAGGCGCCAATTATGCCGGCGGTTTGCTGGCCACCAAGCGGGCTCAGGAGTTAGGCGCTAACGAGGCGTTATACCTCGATTCTAGAGAGCGTCGGTTCATAGACGAAGCGGGCTCGGCCAATATCGTCGTTGTTATGCGCGACGGCACTGTGGTTACCCCAAAGTCTGATGCGATTCTACCCAGTATCACGCGTCGTTCTATTATGACGCTCGCTGAGAAGAAACTCGGCCTCGTTACCGAAGAGCGGCCAATCGAGCTGCGCAAGGAAATTGTGAACTTTAGCGAAGCGGCAGCCTGCGGTACCGCTGCGGTTCTCTCGCCGGTCGGGAGTATTTGGTTTGATGGCGACTGGCATGACGTTGGAAATCCCGAACACGTGGGGCCTGTGATGCAGCAGCTCTATGATTTGCTGGTTGGTATTCAAAAAGGCGAAGCCGACGATGAGTTTGGCTGGACCGTCGATGTGGCATAAGGTGCCTTAGCGCTTACATCTTACTCGCTCAAACACTACACGGAGGCGGGCCGTCTAGCGCGAATTTTGCGATAGATGGCCCGCCTTTTTGGCAATCGGTTATTGGCTAATTTGCGTAAAGACTTGACCGACCCACAACCCTTCCTTATATACTCGCGCACTTCCGGCCTCGGCCCAATGCCCTAAGAGTTGCGTTTATGTCCAAATCATTAGTAATAGTCGAATCGCCCGCCAAGGCGAAAACTATTAACAAATACCTCGGTTCGGACTTTATCGTCAAATCGAGTGTTGGACACATCCGCGACCTACCTACCTCCGGTTCCGCGGCGCCTGTAGACCCCAAAGCGCGTGCAGCTGCGGCAGCAAAGACACGAAAACTCGCACCTGATGAGAAAGTAGCCTATAAAAAGAAAAAGGCCAGAGAGCAGCTCGTAAAGCGCATGGGGATTGATCCAGACCATGATTGGGCCGCAAGGTATGAAGTGCTGCCCGGTAAAGAGAAGGTGGTATCGGAGCTTCAAAAGCTGGCCAAGACAGCCGACACAATCTATCTCGCAACGGATTTGGACCGCGAGGGAGAGGCAATCGCTTGGCATCTCAAAGAATCCATTGGCGGCGATGAAAGTCGCTACAAGCGCGTTGTGTTCAACGAGATTACACAGCGTGCAATCCAGGATGCCTTCTCCAAGCCTGGTGAGCTTGATATGCGCTATGTCGAAGCGCAGCAAGCCAGACGCTTCCTTGATCGCGTCGTGGGTTTCATGGTTTCGCCACTGCTGTGGGCCAAAATCGCACGCGGGCTGTCTGCGGGACGTGTGCAATCGGTAGCCGTGCGACTGGTGGTCGAGCGAGAAAGGGAAATTAGAGCGTTCATCCCCGATGAGTTTTGGGAGGTGTTTGCCGCACTCGAAACGGGCAAGGCTGAGGCGCTTCGCTGTCAGGTAGTGAAGCGAGCGGGATCTAATTTCCGCCCGACGAGTAAGCAAGAAACGGACTCGGCACTCGCGGTGCTCGAAGCTAGCGATTTCACTGTGCTTAAGCGCGACGATAAGCCGACTTCATCGAAGCCCAAAGCCCCCCTCATTACGTCAACTCTCCAGCAGGCAGCAAGTACTCGCCTCGGCTTCGGTGTAAAGAAGACTATGATGATGGCGCAGCGCCTCTATGAGGCAGGCTACATCACCTATATGCGAACTGATTCCACGCATTTGAGTGGCGATGCGATCGCCATGTGTCGCGAGTACATCGGCAAGAAATTTGGACCCGACTATCTGCCAGAGAAGCCGCTCTACTACAGCTCTAAAGAGGGTGCTCAAGAGGCTCACGAAGCGATTCGGCCGACAGATGTTCGCATGACAGAAACGCTGCTGAATCAAATGGAGCCAGACGCGGTGCGGCTTTATACACTAATTTGGCAATATTTCGTTGCTTGCCAAATGCCGCCGGCGCGATACCTAAGTTCGAGCATCAGCATTGGTGCTGCTGATTTCGAGTTGCGGGTAAAAGGCCGAATAATGCAGTTCGATGGTTACCTGCGCGCGATGCCATCTAAAGACGAAGACGTGGTTCTACCTGCGGTTGCCGAAGGCGACAGGCTAACTCTCAATGAGCTGATGCCACAGCAAAACTTCACTAAACCACCACCACGATACACTGAGGCAAGTCTCGTTAAAGAATTAGAGAAGAAGGCCATTGGCCGTCCTTCGACCTATGCTGCAATCATTTCTACCATTCAGGATCGCGGTTATGCACGTGTCGAGAATAAGCGATTTTATGCGCTCAAGATGGGCGACATCGTTGCTGAGCGCTTGATCGAAAGTTTTGCAGATCTGATGGACTATGATTTTACCGCCAAGATGGAGGAGTCTCTCGACGCAGTCGCCTCGGGTGAGAAGGATTGGAAAGTGCTGCTCAACGAGTTCTATGAGCGCTTCACCATCGAACTGGCGCTGGCCGAAGCCTCCGAGGGCGGCATGCGCGCCAACGACCCAACCGAGACCGACATCGAATGTCCGAACTGTGGTCGCAACATGCAAATTCGCACTGCGTCCACGGGAGTTTTCCTCGGTTGCTCGGGGTATGCATTGCCTCCGAAAGAGCGTTGCAAGCAAACGATTAATTTGACACCGGGTGAGGACGCTATTCGCACAGACACGCCGGAAGAGGCCGAGGCGGCGGAGAACGTGTTGCTGCGAAAGAAGCACCGTTGCAAGCTCTGCAATACTGCGATGGACAGCTATCTCATTGATGAAGGTCGTAAACTACACGTCTGTGGCAATAATCCTGACTGTAGTGGATTCGAGATCGAGAGCGGTGAATTTAAAATTCGTGGCTACGATGGGCCAGTCATCGAATGCGACAAATGTTCACAGGACATGCAGCTCAAGACTGGCCGCTTTGGTAAGTATTTTGGCTGCAGCAACGAGTCCTGCAAAAATACCCGCAAATTGCTGAGGAATGGCCAAGCTGCACCGCCAAAGATGGATCCGGTGCCCATGCCCGAACTTCAATGTGAAACCGTTGACGATCATTATATTCTGCGCGATGGAGCAGCAGGTCTGTTTCTAGCAGCCAGTCAATTCCCACGGAATCGCGAGACACGAGCGCCGCTGGTGTCGGAACTGTTGCCCCATGCGGCCGAGATCGATCCCAAATATGCGTATTTGATGGAAGCGCCAATCGCAGACGATGCCGGTAATCCAAGCATTGTTCGCTATAGTAGAAAGACAGCCGAAATCTACGTCCAGAGCGAAATCGACAAAAAGGCTTCGGGCTGGAAGGCATTTTATACCGATGGTGTATGGAAGTCAGAGGGTAGCGGCAAAGCCGGACCTAAGAAAGCGGTTAAAAAGGCGGTAAAGAAGACAGCGAAGAAAGCCGTGAAGAAGGCCGTGAAGAAAGCCGTAAAGAAAGGTGCCAAAACGAGCACAAAGTAAGGAGACAAAAAAGCGGCGAAGACACCCTGATACTGCCAAAGGGCTTCGCCGGTCTTAAAGACGCAGGGTGCGAAGAACGAGTCGCTAGTGGCGACGAATCACGCCCACGCTTATGCCTTCGATTGCGAAATCGTTGAGTCTCACATCCACCTCGATGGGTTCGAAGTCCGGATTCTCGGCAATGAGGCTGAGGGTGTAGGGCGTTTTGCCTTTTTTGAGACGCTTTACTGTTACTTCCTCGTCTATTCGCGCGACAATGATATCGCCATCGTTCGCTCTGTCTGTCTTATGTACCGCGAGCAGATCGTCCTCGAAAATACCCACATTGATCATACTCATACCCTTAACAGTAAGCAGGTAATCTGCGCTGGGGGTGAAGAGTGTTGGTGGAATGTCGCAGTATTCGGAAATCGATTCCTGAGCAAGGATTGGGCTACCCGCGGCAACCTGACCGATTATTGGTAGACCTAATTGTTCATTGATCGGCAGTCGCAAGCCCCTAGACGCGCCTGGTTGGATTTCGATAGCGCCTTTCCGCGCTAGCGCACGCAGGTGGTCTTCGGCAGCGTTTGGTGAACGAAAGCCCATTTTCTGCGCAATTTCTGAGCGAGTAGGTGGGTAGCCCGTTTCAGAGAGATAATCTTTGATGTAGTTGAGAATCTGTTGCTGGCGGAGAGTAAGTTTTAACATGAGTCGCTCCTGTATTTATCAACAGCTGTGATTATATACAGTGAAAGCCCTTTTGCAAGCGATTAATTGCGCGGCGCTTTACGTTCAACTCGGCGCGGCCCTATGGGATAATCCCGCCCTCGGTGATCTTAGGAGAGTTAAGACATAATCGCTTCAAACCCGCTTCACGCATCCTCAACGCCCCTTTCTCGGGGTGCGCTCATGGTGAGTATTGAGGGAACTGAATTAAATCAGGCAGATGAAAGTCTTCTCGGCCGCCAAAGCGTGGGTGGCCTAATTCTGTTCGCCCGCAATTATCAAAGCAAGGCCCAAATCAGCGCGCTCATTCAGTCCGTTCGGCGCATAAACCCGAATATCCTGATCGCAGTAGACCAGGAAGGGGGGCGTGTGCAACGCTTTCGCAAAGGGTTTCTTGCGCTGCCCGCCTTAGCTCGGTTGGGTGCTCTCTACCTAGAAAATAAGTCAGCAGGTCTTGCAGCTGCCGAAGAATGCGGCTGGGCGATGGCAGCGGAGCTGGTCTCTCTCGGAGTCGACTTTAGTTTTGCGCCGGTGCTCGATGTTTATACCGAAACGAGTCGCGTTATCGGCGACAGGGCGTTTTCGCCAGATCCTTCGCAGTTAAGCGAGCTTGCTCTAAGTTATGTAAAAGGGATGAATTCGGCGGGCATGGCGGCGACAGGAAAACATTTCCCTGGCCATGGGACCGTCGATGCTGATTCTCACGTAGAGTTGCCTATCGATCGGCGTTCTCTTACGGAAATTGCCGCACATGACCTTATTCCATTCAGCAAGCTTGCAAGCTCACTCGGCGGAATCATGCCGGCTCATGTGCTCTACCCAGAGGTGGACTCGCTCTGTGCAGGCTTCTCGCCATTTTGGCTGCAGGAAGTTCTGCGAGCCCAACTGGAATTTAGTGGCGTTATCTTTAGTGATGATTTAACGATGGATGCAGCGCATAGTGTCGGCAGCATCGAGGCGAGAGCAGAGCTCGCACTCCTGGCTGGCTGCGATATGGTGCTTGTGTGTAACGACGGCGAGGCTGCCACTCGCGTTGCCGACTTTCTTGAGCGTAATCCTGAGCGCAGAGATGACGCGTCGGATCGCCGGCTTTCAATGATGGCGCGAAATACTGAGGTGATTGATTACCAGTTTGTTCACTCTGCAAGGTGGTCTCGCGCGATTCAAATAATTGATGCACTGCCAGCGTAGTAAACAATTTCCTGATAAAAGGTAAAACAATGCAAGACTATTTTTCAGTAGAGGCGTTTCGTGAACTAGACTGGGGAGCAGAACTTTTTCTTATCGTCACGCTAACACTCCTGGTTCGATTCATCGCAATGCGTGCATTGGTCGTGCTAGCTCGGCATTTCGAGAAGACGACTAACGTCTGGGACGATGCGCTTCTTGAGGCGGCAAAGAGACCGCTTAGCTCTCTCATCTTAGTCTTCGGTGTTCTCACCGCGATTGGTGTAAGCGATGGCTATATAGATAATTCTTTATTCTCTGCTGAGAACATTACCCTCGCTCGGCAGCTTGCACTCGTCGTATTAATGGCTTGGTTTCTTGTTCGATTCATCTCGCTCGCTGAGGAACGCATAAGGCGCAAGATTCTCGCAGGTGAGAATACTACGCAAACCTCTTTAGACCCCACAACCCTCATTGCTCTCGCAAAGTTATTGCGTTTATCGGTTGTCATATCAGCGATACTCGTTTTACTGCCCACTCTAGGCATACAGATCACGGCGCTGCTTGCGTTCGGTGGCGTCGGAGGAATTGCGGTGGGTTTTGCCGCGCAAGATCTGCTCGCCAATTTTTTTGGTGGCCTTATGATCTATCTCGACAGACCTTTCGCGATAGGGGATTGGATCCGTTCGCCGGATAGAGAAATCGAAGGGACGGTCGAAACGATCGGTTGGCGGCTGACTGTTGTCAGGACATTCGATAAACGGCCCCTGTACATCCCCAACTCGGTGTTTAACAAGCTTGCCTTAGAAAATCCTTCTCGAATGACGAATCGTCGTATAAAAGAGACAATTGGAATTCGCTACAGCGATGCCGCTAAGATGGGCGCGATCGTAGAGGAAGTGAAAGCCATGCTGCAATCTCATGAAGCGATCGACACCTCGCACACGCTGATCGTAAATTTCGTGTCCTATTCGGCATCGTCACTAGACTTTTTTATCTACACCTTTACCAAGACAACAAACTGGATTGAGTATCACGAAATTAAGCAAGATGTGATGCTGAAAATCATCGACATTGTGCATAAGCACGGCGCCGATTTCGCGTTTCCAACGCGAACTCTCGACGGATTAGACAAGATTCAACTCATGCAGGCGCCCGGCTAATGGAATTAAGTGCGTTGACTGCCGCCACCGCAGACATTGATCGCATTCGTCGAACCGCAATATGCCTCTATGATGCGCAGGCCGTCGAGTCGGCGATAGCTGGAATGGCGAAGCAAATCGCTCAGGAGCTTGCAGTTAGTGATCCGCTGCTGCTGTGTGTTATGAATGGCGGATTGATACTCACTGGCCGGCTGGCGCCGCTGCTGGATTTCCCCCTGCAGATAGACTACCTGCATGCCACTCGCTATCGGGATAAAGTTCGTGGCGGAGCCCTTAATTGGCTTAGTTATCCAAAAGAGCAGTTGGAGGGCAGGACAGTCATTGTCGTCGACGATATTCTAGACGAGGGCAACACGCTGAAATCTGTTTGCGAATATTGTCTCGAGCAGGGCGCGGCGAGAACCTATAGCGTTGTGCTCGTCGAAAAGATTCATGACCGCCGCATCGCAGGCGCTCGGGCGGACTGTGTCGGGCTGCGAATCGAAGATAAATTTGTCTTCGGTTACGGTCTCGATTACAAGGGCTATCTCAGAAATGCGCCGGGGATTTTCGCCGTGGCCGATGCCGAGTTAGCGTAACCGGTTTTTATATCTCAACTAATTTATCTATCGCGGTCAGAAAAAGCGCAAGGCGCTGCGGTTTGTTCTCTAAGCTATTAAAAAGCGAGCCATAGCTCTCTAACTGGGTGCGATACTCCTCGACCTGCGCGGCGATGAACGCCTCTTCGGTTTGCGCTTCATTCTTACGCGAAGTTTTAAAATCGATGATCCAGCGTTCTCCATCAACGATGAGAGTGCGGTCGACAACCCGGTGTTTGTGAAATTCTTCGTCGCCTTGCCGTTTCCTCGTTGCGAGTTTTAATTCACTTTCTGCCTCTGCGTTTCTGCTATCAAAAATCCAGTGATTCTCACCAGTAATGCAGCGCAAAAGTTCGCGTTGAGTTTCTTCAATGCGCTTAGTGGCGAGTGTGTTTTCAACACCCAATCTAGTTAATTTTCGTTGCCAACGTGGCGCAATTGCCTCCAGTGTCTTTCTGGCGTCGAACGCCTCGAGCGAATAGGCTTCGAGAAAGGTGTGGCTAAGCGTGCCAAGGAGCTTGGCGAGTTGACGCTCCTGGTCTTGGGTTTCCTGCGATGGACTCTCTACATCGGCCTCGGGTTGCAATTGTCCGTCGATAACACAACGCTGTTCTATCGAAAGCCTCGGTACAGTCCGTAGGCGCCTAATCGGAGTGATTGTTGGAAATTCATCAGTATTCTCGCTGCTTTTCTTCTCCACCTGCGAGGTGACGGCTATGCTTTCAGGGAAAAAGTCTTCAAGTTCGGTTAAGGGCTTCCATATGCGCGCGAGAAGACAATTTGTGGTGGGCGCGAGAGGTTTTACATTGCCGTCTTTGTCGGTGTTTTCTAGCAGCGTTGCAAAGAGGCTGACGCTTTGCTTCGCGCGTGTCATCGCGATGTAAATTAAGCGAGTCTCCTCGTAGAGATCTTTCTGCTTGTGCTCTTTCTTGACGAATTCGTAGAGAAGCGCTCCGGGATTGTCTCGCGAATCATCTCCGCCACCGAGTTCGGGCAATGCTGCGATAAAGAGTCTTGCGATACCGTCTGCATTGAGTCTCTGATGCATGATGACGAGGTCCTTGTCATCCGTGCGACTCCGACCGTTAAGCTGAGGGATAATGACGTGATCGTATTGGAGGCCCTTCGACTTGTGTATTGTCAGCAAGTGGACTGTGCCAGCGTCGCTGCTCGCATCACCAGAGGTTTCATGGATTTCGCTGGGAATAAAACTTTGCTGAATAGTTTCTGCAAACGCCTCAACGTCGTCTATTCCATAGCAGTTCTCGTGTTCGTCACACTGCGAGAAAAAGTAAGCGACGGAACGTTCTTCCACACTGTTTGCTATAAGCGTGTCGCCGCCGAGTAGGTGCCATGCATACTCCATGAGTTCCCGCACAGAGCAGTGCATTCGCGCCTTAAGTAATACAGCAATTATCGAATGCATGGCTTCGATGCGCGCCAGTCCTTCCTCGGATAGGTCGCGAGTATCGCCCTCTGCGGTAGACTCGACGAGGCTTTGTATGTTCTTCCAGACACTTGCATCTGGATCCGAATTCGCGAGACAAAAGAGATCAGCACTGTCGAGCCCGCACCAGGGCGCGCGAAGTGTCGCGAGCCAGGATACCTTGTCCGCAGGATTCATCAAGGCTTTTAGCAATGCGATCAGGTCGCTGATAACAGTAAGTGTACTCAACCGATCGATGTCGGTGGCGATCCATCGGATGTTGGCGGCTCTTAACTCCGCGACAATATACTTAAACTGATTGCGGGTTCTCGCGAGTATAGCGATCGATGAGGTCGGATCCGCTTCCTTTAACTGTTTGACCTTCTCAGTTATCCGTTGGGCCTCGACAATTTTTGCCGCTGTCGCATATTCTGAGTCTTGATAACTGATCCAGGTCGCTGTTAGGGGTTCGATGCCGGAAGCCTCTCTTCCAGCCGCTGATTCTGAATAACGGACGGCGCCTTTGGAAATATCCTCATAGGCAGGGAAAGCCTGAGAGAAAATTTTATTGATGAGCGCTACAAGAGGGGCTTGCGAGCGAAAGTTCATCTTAAGATCCAGCGGGGTCACTGGGTGATCTTCGACGCCGTTAGCTCGGACATTCAGATAGATGCCGACATTGGCATTGCGGAAATTGTAGCAGGACTGCATCGCATCGCCGACTACAAACAAGGTACGTCCATCCCCCGGTGTCCAGCCACTGATTAGTCGCTTAAGCAGTTCGATTTGGCGCTCAGAGGTATCCTGAAACTCATCGATGAGAATATGCGAGAGCTTGTTGTCGAGTGCAAGAGCGAGCTCTGTTGGCCCATCAATATCGGCGAGTGCAGCGACAGCAGCACCGCCTGCCTGCGTATGATCGATTACGCCCCGACGCGTAAACTCTAAAATAAGTTCTTGATTTAGTCGGCGTAGGGTTTTTAACAGTGCAGAAAGTAACGGCCACTGACTGTCAATTGACTCCGCTGAGGGGAGTCCCGCTAACGCATGAAGAGCCCCGCGAATAAATTCTCCTTCTGCGCTTGCGCCTAACTCTGTAATGAGGTTTTTTATTTCCTGTATTGCTTTTGTGGCGTGTTCGACGCGGTCGCTAGATACGCTTTTAGGACTTGGAAACCCTTCCGTTACGGTAATGCGGGCACGCCAACCCCCAGAGCCGGTTAATAGCAAACGCGTAAATTGCGTCCAGTCTCGCAAGTCTTCGCTACTAACACCCGGCATGCGGTCAATCCTGAGCGGCCCAGGACCGTTTTTTGGCAACCAATTTTCCGCCGCATAATTATTTAATTCAATCAGTGTGGCGGCGTAGGGCGCTAGGTGAATAGAAAGCGACGCTAAGGTTTCAGCTGCGAGTTCATCAATAAAGTGTTTGAGGGCATTCTGTGCATGAAGCGGGTCGGAAAGTAGGACGTTGAGTGAATCACTCCACTGATCTCTTTTATGCAACAAGCTCAGCAACAATGGCTCAATGCGTGAAAGGTCGTTGTCTAGATGTGAGAATAGCGCTCTCACACTCGCGCCTTCGTCACTGTCTTCTTCGATGATCGAAAGCGTTTTACGAATTGCAGCTTGGAATAGGGGGGCGACGTCGGTGGTAACGCTTAAATCGCCGCCGACTCGAGAGCTTATTGGTAACTGATTTGCAAGATAGATATTAAAACTGTCTATCGTTTGTATCCGCAGCCTGCCTGGATGCCTGTCTAGATTCCATCCTCGATCGATGTCTGCCTCGATGACGTTGTTTGCTATTCTAAAATTTTCCCGCTTGAGAGAATCCTTGATGGGATTGATGTCGTCATCACTGGTGAGCAGGGAAATGCTGTACTCGCCTCGCAGTGCCTTTGCGGCCTGGAGTGAGCCTATAATTCTTGCTCGCATTTCCGAGGCAGCTTTACGCGTAAAAGTAATGGCGAGGACTTCCTCGGGTTCCTCGCAGCGTGCCAGTAAGCTCATATAACGGAGAGTCAGAAGCTCTGTTTTTCCCGATCCCGCCGGCGCCTGCACGATATAGCTCTGATTGTGGTCTAAGGCTCTTTTGCGCTCGGCGCTGTCTTGCACGGTGAGATTCATGACTCTGCTCCCTCGTCGTCATCGCTGCCGAAGCCATCGTCTGATCTGAGTTCGTTTATTCGGCAGACGCTTTGCAGTCGGCAATATTCGCAGACGGTTGGAGATTTTATCGGTGCAACTCGGCACTCGCCGGATACAAACTCGGCTGCGAGCTCGTCGACGAGGGTTGCCCATCCCTGTGTTTTCTGTGCCCACTCGGCCGCATCGGATTCAGTGTCTCGCACGCTTGTTCTGTCCTTGGCGGTCGGTTTCGCCCCGGTTAACGGCGCTACGTTCGGATCGAAGTTTGCACCTCGCGCCAAGGCCTTAAAGTCTATCGATTTCACGTTGATTTGCGCGATTGCGAGCGCTGAAACATCGAGTGGTGAATCTCGCATGACTGCAGTGGAATAAACCGGTAGCTGCATTTCTTCTGGTCGAGCGTTCTGTAGCGCGCTGATCGCTTTAATCGTGCCGCCAGTTTTGTAATCGATCAGGGCAAAGCTACCGTCGTTGAGCTCATCAATTCTGTCGATCTTAAGGCTTAACTCGAGTCCTTCGAGTAAGAGCGTGAAGTGCTTTTCTTGCGAGCTCGTCTTGAATTCACCGCGCTGGCTGTCCCGAACAAGAAACCGTGAAAGCATGCGCCGAATGCGGTCGGATTCGATCGCCGAAAAAGCTGGCCCCATTAATTCTGGTACGAGCTTTTCGAGCGTGTTGATAGCAACTAACACGGCTTCATCAAGTTGTTGGTTAAGGAGCGACGGGGGCGCATCCAATAGTGCTAGAAGCGTAGCTTTGTCTGGAATGTGGGCATACAGACTCTCTAGAGCAAGATGAATTGCTTGCCCCCGTTCTCGATGTCCAAGACCATTCTTAAATGGTTCGAGAGTTTCAGTGTTGAGTCTTCGCTTGGCAAAAGCTTGAAATGGACATTGAGACTGCGAGGTAATCAGTGCCTGTCCGCCTTTTATTTTCTCATCCGAGGAAACCGGTATCCGTCGTTGATCGAGTATCCGTTCCACGCTTTCATGATGTGTATAGACGCGTGAGTTATTTGCAGGCACATGGGGCAGCTGCGCAATATCCACCTGCGGTATGCTTTCAAGTAAATTGCTCAATCGAAGCTGCGCATCGTCGCCTTGTACAAAATAACTCGCAACCAGCGTGTCGCTTACATTCGCGCACAGCACCGCCAGATCACTTCTCGCTGCCGAATACTGCAAGGCGGCATTAGAGCCGGGGACATTCAATTCGCGCTGCAACGAATGAGGGATTAGTGGGTTAGGATGTGCAGGCTGTGGCCAGCTCTGGTCATCGAAACTCAGAAGCCATAGATGCGTAAAGCTCATGCCCACCGCCTCTGCAGGTGAATAGAGCGACAAAGAGCATTGTTGGCGGTAGATGTTCTGCCCCGTGTGGTCATCGATTAAACGTTTTAGTGCGCTAAGTGCCGCCTCTAGGCTGAGCTCTCGCCCAAGCTCGCTGCTTTGCTCGAACAGGCTTATCACCTCTTCCCAGGCGTTTAGCGAAGTTTTCTCGAGAAGACGATTTTGTTCCCCGGGCCAACCCAAGAGGGTAAGCTGCTCGCGGAAAAGAGTGGCCCAAGTTCGGGTATTTGCTTTTACGCCGATTCCGTGTCGGCTGCGGGCGAGAGTTCGGGCTTCTAACATCGCGTTATGAAGCAGGGGGCATGCGTAGTCCTTGCCTTCAGCGCCTGTGAATCGTGAAATAGCGCTACGGGAGGTGTTCGATTGCAGGCGCCTCCGTAGGATCCTCTCGCACTTGATTCTCTCTTCGCTCTCATCTTCCGCTCCAATAACAAACGGCGACCGCAGTAGCCGACAAAAGTCGACAAGTGATTGCTGCTCTTTATTGAGTCCTAAGATGATGAGTGCATCTTTTGCAATTGCCGTTTTTGCTAGCGTAGTTCCTGTGCTACTCGAGTTGATCAGATGAGGTTTTTCAATTACCCGTAGCGGCGCATGTTCGTCCTTGCCACGGCGCAGCGCGCGCTCTAGATCTGGCTGCACGCGCGCCGGAGTTGGCGTGATAATCCCAATGTGTGCCGCGGGATCTCTCTTCTGCAGGGCAAGTGCCCAAATTGCCGCAGCCTGAATTTCTGCTGCTTGATCTTCAAACTCTGTCCGATAAGCGGCTACGTTGTTTTCACTCAGCAGCGCAGCGGGGGTCTCAGTAAATTTGTTTTTATCGAGAGTAAAGAAAGGTTGTAACGCCCCAAATTCTGACAGGCTGGCGAATAGTGCGCGGTAGTTTGCTGGCGTTTCATAGAAATTAAGTGTGGCGATGCTGCCGATGAGCTTTGCCGTTGCGCTGTCCAAATTTTGCGCCAGCAGTGTAATCGCTTCGACGAGTGTAATACGGCCCAAGGATTCGCAGCGGCTAGAGAAATGCCGTTGCCAGAGGTTGAAAAGTGCGACATCTGGCAGAGTGTCAAAGTCACGAAGCCAGTGCACATCTCTGTCTGCAGAGGCTCGGCGAAGATCTTGAAATGCGCGCGCAGCAATACGCGCCATAGCGGACGTATCGATCAAAGGGTGTTCATTGATTGTCGCCTCGATGGCCTCGAGCCAGATCTCTCTTTCGAGGCTCGGCTCGAGAATATCCCAGTCAACGAAAGGTCTGAGTCCACGGGTAGAGAGCATTTCCCACATCTGAGCGACCCAGATATCCACGGGAACAACAGTCGGTTCGCGCCAACTCGGCGTAGGAGAGGCGCTACCATATGCTTCGAGAACAGACGCAGCAAGGCGATAATTAGGTGTGAGTAGGGTGACGCCAGAACTTAGTGTTTGCCTAAGAGTTTGGTCTAACTTAAATCGAGTGATGGCCATGGGCTTTGTGCCGCCTTAAGTAACTAGGTTCCAATTATTGCTCTTGGAGGTCAGCGAATTCTGCAGCCCAATTAAGAAACGCGCGACTGTCACCCTTGAACACAACTCGCTGTTGCTTTTTCGTCATCTGGTATTCATACATCGGATCGTAGTAATCGACAAGAAGGCCTCGAATCCAAGCACGATGCTGATCGAGATCGTTGTTGTTACTGATTGCGGCAGACATCGATTGACGCAGTGACGAATGGCGTTCACCACCAAGTCTTTTCCTAATTTTGTCTAAACTGCCGAGGAGCGACTCAGCAAACAAGTCTTTACCTTTGTCTGCGTCAAGGCGGACGAAGTCCGTAAGATTCGACACGATATAGTCGTTGAGAATCGTCTCGACGCGGAATTCTAAAGGCTCTTCCACCCGGATTATCGGCGCTAGACTCATTGCTCTGTGAAGCTCTAGAGGAAGTGAGAGTGAGCCAATCGCTCTGCTCTCATCTTCGAGAAATAGCGTGGCACCCTCTCTTTGTTCCTGTCTAAGAAGCTCGAGAGCTAACCGGTTCTCGAAAACAATCTGTGAAGGCTGCGCTGACACGCGTTTGCCAAATGCTGATCCGCGATGATTCGCGAGCCCCTCGAGATCAACTGAACCCGCGAGTTTATTTATTAGGTGAGTTTTGCCTGTCCCAGTTTTTCCCGCAACGATAATAATCTTTTTCTCACCCGCAACGCGTATAGTCGATTGCATAAGATGACGCCGCAGGGCTTTGTAGCCACCAATCACTCGCGGCAGCTTAAATCCCCTCTCTGCAAGCCACGCTTGTGCTGTTTGAGAGCGAAGGCCGCCGCGGAAACAGAGGACTACGGCTGAAGGATTTGCAGTGATAAATTCGACCCAGGCGTCGACTCGTCGTCGCTTGATGTCGCCACCAACGAGTTCGTGGCCAAGGGCAATTGCGGCATCTTGTCCTCTTTGCTTATAGCAGGTGCCTACCTCGGCGCGCTCAGGATCGGTGAGCAACGGGAGATTGTGAGAATTGGGGATATGTCCGTCGAGATACTCGCATTCTGCCCTTACATCGATGAGTGGTGTGGAGTTGAGTAATAATTCAGTGAAGCGGTCCTGAGTGACCTGCTCCGGATGAGGCGCTGAACCTGCGACCGATGCTGTTGTATCCATTGTTTCTCTATCCGTTCAGCTGCCTAGAATTGATTGTCGTGTAGTGTATCAGCTCTATGCTAAATTGGAGGAATGGCCATTAATTTTCCTAAAAAAAGTGATATCAATTCTCTGGAGGCTGCGGCGCAATCCGGGCAGTGGCGGGGTGCCGCGCCCGTCCATCTATGGGACCCTCCTTTTTGCGGTGACATCGATATTGAAATTCGCCGAGAGGGGAGTTGGTGGCACGAGGGCCGCCCGATTAAGCGCAAAGGTATGGCCGAGCTTTTTGCCTCGATTCTCTTGTACGAAAAGGGCGAGCACTTTTTGGTGACGCCTGCGGAGAAAGTCCGTATCCGTGTTGAGGATTGTCCATTTTTGCTCACAGAGCTTCGCGTTGAAAATGCCGGAGATCCTTCGATCCAGCGTCTCTTAATGCGCACGAGCTTAGGTGAGGAGGTCGCGATTGGTCCTGAGCATCCTTTAGTTATTGGCGTTGACCGAGTCGACGCGGTCGGTAACAAAGAGCCCCATCCGACTGTTGATGTGAGGGCGGGGCTTCTCGGCTTAGTTTCCCGCTCCGTCTTCTATCAGTTGGCTGAATTGGTCGAGGCCCATGCAGGCGATCGAGAGAGCGAAGTGTTCGGGGTGTGGAGCGAGGGTGTGTTTTTCCCCTTGGCTTAAAGCAGTAACGCTATCTCTTTCTCATCTCCATCTTAGTCTTCATATTCATTACACGCTCTTCTCAGTATGTTGGCAATACGCTGTCATAAATGATCGTCTAATTTGACCTGTGGCAGCAAAAGCGGCATGATTAGCGGCTGTTTCAGGGCGCTATGGAATATGCTCTGGCCCCGCAGAACGCCGCGGATCAACTCGTATACTCTTCTGTATACCACCTCGTAAATCAGACCGAAGTTTGCGATACCAGCGCAGCTTCCAATGGGAGAATCCATGAAGGTTCTTGTAGCTATTAAGCGCGTCGTCGACGCATATGTGAAAGTTAGAGTGAAGTCCGATGGCACTGGTGTCGACCTCGCTAATGCAAAAATGGCAATCAACCCTTTCTGCGAGATAGCTGTAGAGGAAGCTATCCGCATGAAGGAAGCCGGCGCCGCCGATGAAGTAATTGCCGTATCGATTGGCGCTACTCAATGCCAAGAACAGATCCGTACTGCGCTTGCGCTAGGCGCCGATCGCGGCATTCTTATCGAAAACGACGAAGCGCTCGAGCCGCTCGCGATAGCCAAACTTCTCAAAGCGATAATCGATAAAGAGGGAATAGACTTAGTTATTCTTGGAAAGCAGTCCATCGATACAGATAACAACCAGACGGGTCAGATGCTCGCTGCGCTTTGCGACTGGCCGCAAGGTACTTTCGCCTGCAACGCTGAAGTTCGCGATGGCAAGATTGAAGTCACAAGAGAGATCGACGGCGGCGAGCAGACAGTGCTTCTCAATCTGCCCGCGGTGCTAACCACTGACCTCCGTCTCAACGAGCCGCGTTATGCCTCGCTGCCCAATATTATGAAGGCAAAAAAGAAGCCTATCGATACAACGACGCCCGCTGATCTTGGCGTAGATGTGAGTTCCAATCTCAAGACGCTCAGCGTCGAGGCGCCTGCAGAACGCTCTGCTGGAATCATGGTTGAGTCAGTCGACGAATTGGTCGCTAAGCTCAAGACCGAAGCCAAAGTAATATAGGTGGATACGATGACAACTTTAGTAATTGCAGAACACGATAACGCTAGCATCAAATCTTCGACAAGAAACACAGTCACCGCGGCAGTCGAATTAGGCGCGCCAATTACGCTCTTGGTCGTCGGCTCGGATTGTCAGGCCGCTGCTTCCGAGGCAGCAAACATTGCGGGCGTATCGAAGGTCATAGTCGCCGATTCGCAGGCTTATGCGCATCAACTCCCCGAAGCCGTTGCGCCATTGGTTGCGCAAGCAGCCGCCGGGTTTGCTCACGTTCTGGCACCAGCAACAACCACGGGTAAAAACCTGATGCCTCGCGTTGCAGCACTTCTCGATGTTGCGCAGGTCTCCGATATCGTGGCTATCAAATCAGCCGATACATTTGTGCGCCCGATTTACGCGGGTAACGCGTTAGCGACAGTGCAAAGTGGGGATTCCGTCAAAGTAATCACCGTAAGAACGACTGCCTTTGCGGAGGCTGCTTCAGAGGGCGGTTCTGCCTCAATAGACGCGTTAGATACCGTTATAGAGCAGAGCGTTGCGAGCTTCGTCTCAGAGGAGCTTTCTGTCTCCGAACGCCCAAGTCTGTCGTCAGCGAGCATCATCATTTCTGGTGGCCGCGGTATGCAGAGTGGTGAAAATTTTGTCTTGCTCGAAAAAGTGGCAGATAAGCTGGGTGCTGGCATTGGCGCTTCGCGCGCCGCTGTTGATGCAGGGTTTGTACCTAATGATTATCAAGTGGGTCAGACGGGCAAGATTGTCGCTCCGGACCTCTATATCGCTGTGGGCATCTCAGGTGCGATACAGCATCTTGCCGGTATGAAAGACAGTAAAGTCATTGTTGCGATTAATAAAGATGAAGAGGCTCCAATTTTCCAGGTCGCGGATTATGGGCTTGTTGCCGATTTATTTGTCGCATTGCCGGAGTTAGAGGCAGCACTCTAAGACAATCGCCGGCAATAACGGCTGGGCTTCCCGCTGTTGTTGCTTCAAGCGATGCCAAAAAAATACCCCGACCGCTTTGAGCGTCCGGGGTATTTTTTTGGCTTTCTTTTTCTCGCTATTTTTTCTTCGTACAGACTTTATTCTGCCTAGCTTCGCTTGTGACGCGGATCGTTAGGCGCGCGTCTGCGCTGCGGAGGCTTCACGACTTCGGATGCCTGTGCCTCTGGCGCCGCCGAGGCTTCAGTCTCTATAGCGCGGTCGACTACTTCTTCACTCGAGGCTGTTGTACCCTCATTGGCGGCCGTTGCAATTTCAGCATTCTTTGCCGGCGCGTCGTCAGGCTCCGCTGTTGCTGACAGCGGCTCTTCTGGTGTTTCAACTGTATCGACAGGCGCCTCGGTAATTGCCGAGTCTGCGAAGTTAGTCGCGTCCTCACTGCTGTCTATGGGCGCTGAGTCTGCATTTGCCACGTCATCTCGCTGCGCACGCTTGCGTGGTCGGCGCGGGCGTCTTTCTCGTGATTTACGCTCACGCGGTTCCTCTTCGCTGGGTGTAGCAGCGTCACTTACAGAAGCTTCTTCGATGCTCTCTGTCGTGTTCTCTGTCATCGCTTCCTCACCAGGTTCTGAGTCAGCTTCTACGTTTGTTTCCGGTTGTGTAGCTTGCTCAGTGACCTCAGCACTTACACCCGATGCGCTAATCGCACCCAGCGCTTCTGCAAGATTTGGCGCTTCAGTAGACACAGACTCTGCGCTTACCTTTGCATTAGTAGTTTCGCCTTGTTGCTCGTTTGCTTCTGCGATAACCACGGGTTCATCTGCTGCTTTCTCTAAGTCAGGGCGTGGTCCGCGCTTACGGGGAGTCGTGTTTTTGGGGCGCTGGCTCGCCGGGCGTCGAGAAAATTCGGAAGTGCCGCTTTCTTCTGTTGCTGCGGTATTTTCTCTTGAATCCGGCTCGCCTCGCGCTTCGTCTTTGCGATCGCCGTTACGTGAACGAGACCGACGTCGGCGATTTTCGTCGCTGCCATTGCGGTTCTCAGCTGCGGAATCGTCGTTGCTCGAGGCTGGCGAGTTATCCTGCGCGTTGTCTCGGTTGCGTCCGCCACGGCGGCCGCCTCGTGAACGTCGTTCGCCGCGTTCGGACTTGTCATCCGAGTCGCTGCGATTTTCTGCCGCGGATTTATTTTCTGTGTCGCTCTTCGCAGCGCGCTCACCTCGATTCCGATTCTGTTGGCCACGCTGGCCTCGAGAGCCTGATCGACCTCGGCCACCACGGTTGTTATTTCCGCCTCGTTTCGGCTTTTGACCTTCCTCTTCTTTAGCGCTGCCGAAAAGGCTGGCGAGCGCCGCGAATAGGCCTGCGAATAGTCCCGGCTTGTCCTCGGATTTTTTACCTCTGCGAACGCTAGAGCCTGACGGTGCGGGTGCTTGAGGAATGGGGATACCTTCGACAGAGGGGCGTTGCACGGCCGCCACAGGTGCCGCGTTTTTGGCGCTATTGATGGGCTCCGGTGTGACGGTAATATCGACATCATAAACCTCTGCCGCTTGATTGAGTCCAGTGATCTTGTAATGTGGTGTCTCCATTTCTGGATTCGGCGAAATAACCACTTTGGTTTCACTTTGTTTTTCGATTTCCGCCAGTGTTGTTCGCTTCTCATTCAGAAGGTAAGAAGAGACAACCAAGGGTACTTCTGCGCGTACTTCGGCGCATTTCTGCTTGTTCGCTTCCTCTTGGATAATGCGCAAAATCGAGAGTGCTAGAGATTCGACATCGCGAATGGTGCCCTGACCGCTGCAGCGCGGACAGGTGATCGCACTGGTCTCGCCTAGTGATGGGCGAAGACGCTGGCGGGACATTTCTAATAAACCGAAACGGGAAATACGCCCTACCTGAACACGCGCGCGATCCGCTTCGAGAGCGTCTCGCATGCGGTTCTCGACCTCGCGCTGATTGCGATTGGAGCCCATATCAATGAAGTCGATTACTACGAGTCCACCCATGTCTCGAAGGCGCAGTTGGCGAGCGATTTCATCGGCAGCCTCGAGATTCGTGTTTAAGGCTGTTTCTTCGATATCCGCGCCTCGCGTTGCTCGCGAGGAGTTAATATCTATTGAGATTAGTGCTTCGGTGGGGTCGATAACAACAGAGCCACCGGAGGGGAGTTTTACTTCGCGCTCGAACGCACTCTCGATCTGGCTTTCGATCTGGTAGCGATTAAACAGAGGGAGCGCGTCGGAGTAGAGTTTGATGCGGCTCTCGTATTGAGGCATGACTTGCTTGACGAAAGTCATCGCCTCATCAAAAGCCTCCTGCGTATCGAATAACACTTCGCCGATATCTTTTCGAAGATAGTCGCGAATCATGCGAATGATTACGTTGCTTTCTTGATAGATCAAGAAGGGAGCGCGCTTAGCTTCAGAGGCTTCGCCGATGGCTTGCCAGAGAGCAAGCAGGTAATCGAGATCCCATTGAAGCTCTTCTTGGCCTTTGCCGATGCCTGCGGTGCGGACAATCATGCCCATGCCGTCTGGGATATTCAGTCCACGGAGAGCTTCGCGTAATTCGTTGCGCTCCTCGCCTTCAATGCGACGAGAGATGCCTCCTGCTTTAGGGTTGTTAGGCATCAACACTAAGTAGCGGCCGGCTAGGCTGATATAAGTGGTGAGCGCGGCGCCTTTATTGCCTCGCTCCTCTTTCTCTACCTGCACGATCACCTGCGTGCCTTCCGGGATTAACTCCTTGAGGTTCGTGCGTTCCCCGTTACTCTTTACATCCTTTGCGTAATACTCGCTTGAGATTTCCTTGAGTGGTAGGAAGCCGTGTCGTTCGGCGCCAAAATCCACAAATGCGGCTTCGAGGCTGGGCTCAACGCGAGTCACTTTGCCTTTGTAGATATTTGCTTTTTTCTGGATTCGGGTTCGGTTTTCGATGTCGAGGTCATACAGACGCTGTCCATCAACGAGGGCAACGCGAAGTTCTTCTTCTTGCGTTGCATTGATAAGCATTCTTTTCATTAGTTCACTATCCTTAAATTGCCAGAGAGTGAACTAGGAAATGATTCTTGAGAGGCGGATGCCGTTTAGGGCACCTTGCTCCCTGCGGCGTGCACGCATGCGTGAACCGCAGCCAATACAGTGGACTAGGACATTCGCTCAAGGCGAAAGGGCGGCCGTTTGAAGGCGTGCCTTTGTGTCTTTAATGCTTCTAAGGTGTCGTAGATGCCACGTAGACAGCCGATCCTAGTGGATTGGCCTATCGAACATGCATTGTGTGCGTAGTTTGACATTGTCTGTTATGCGGTCTCGTTAACAAATTACAAAAAGCTAATCTTGTCGTGTATCGTTTACTCACCAAATTTGCTGCCGTTTTTCTCGTCGCTTTGAGGCGGTAGTTCTCGGCGTTCATTTTATTGGTGCGTTGAATCTTGTTTCCTAGATCTCTCTGGGTTTCCGACTGCGGGCGGGCGTTTGCTCCCTTAACGCGCTGCGGAGATGTTGTTGCGGTAACCAGTTGAGCTGTGGCTCTAGTCTGCAGGGTCATCCCGCTGCAGTCGAAAGTCTTATCTTGCTCTTTGTGTCACCTTCGCTTGGTTTACTACTTAAACTCACTCTTTTACTTATTGCGGAAAACCTTATCGTTTTCCTTTTTCGCAGTAGGTCAAATTGACGCCGATGTTAGAATGGCGCTCTCCAGCCCTTGCTGGAATTACTGCGTATTTGCCTTTTGAATTCAGTTTGCGGGAGTGTGTTCCCCGATCAATGTGAGGGAATATAACAGTAAAAGCGCCTACACTCAATTACTTACGGTCTCTTTCTTGAGTGCTCTCGTGACTAGATGTGGAGTAGATCGCCAGTCGGTTCAGTTGTGTCGGCAACTCCTCGCGGCTATCTAGAGATTATCTAGTGGTTATTTCGCGACTACTCGCAGCTTTTCACAGCTTTTCACAGCTCGTCGCAGCTTGCTTCATGCGAACGCCTATGCATAGAATGTCGGCTACGCCAAATTGCTCTCGCCAGAGACTGAAATATTCTTATTAAAATCAGTAATTTATAAGTATTTAGTGGATCATTGGAACGATGACGGTATACGCCTATTCGAGGACAACACAGCTAGAGGAAGTGGAAGACGCGACGCTTGCCTCTGCGCTGGAAACCGACGCTTTAGCAATGCAGACCTATGGCCTTGCGCGCGGCTGGTTCATCTCTCAAAGTCTTATCGATAGGGGCTGTCGTTGGGATCAAAGCTTGGACGACCGCCCTCTCGGCGCAGCATTGCTCGCCAAAATGAAAGAAGGTGATGTCTTGCTTTGTGCGCAAATTCAGCGATTGTGTAGCTCTAGCGCGGAAGTCAGCGCGCTGATAAAAAGCTTACACGAACGCGGCATCGCCCTGCATTGCTGCGAATTAGGGGCAGATCTTACAGATGCAGCCACCACGCTTACCTTTAGCGAGGCATCCGCGCTTTTCGCAGCCCTAGAGTCACGCCGCAGTGCCGAGAGGATTAAGGGGGTGAAACAGAGGCAAAAGGAGAAGGGGCGTTTTTTGGGTGGCAGCCGGCCCTTCGGCTTTAGTGTCCACGACAACGGCAAGCTTATCGAGAACCCTTCGGAGCAACGAACGCTGCAAAAAATATTCGAGCTCAAGCGTCAGGGTAAGTCGCTTAGGGCGATTTCGGCAGCGGTATCGACGCCGATGACACCAATCAGTTTTAAAACGGTGCAAAGAGTACTGCAACGGTCCGCAGACTAGCCGGTCTCCCCATTCGGATATAGAGTCTCAAATGCGCAAAATGCTTTCGATATTCATCGGTGTGCGATTCAGTCGCGCGCGCAAACGCTCGGGCTTGCTGTCATTTGTCTCAACTATTTCGATGCTGGGGGTTCTCCTCGGCGTTATGATTCTAATTGTCGCCCTGTCGGTGATGAACGGCTCTATCTCTTTTCTCCGCAACGAAGCCCTCAAATCTGTGCCCCATCTTACGGTGACAAATAAAACGATGGCGACGCAGTGGCAGCGTTTGGCCACGTCCTTCGCAGAGAATCCATCGGTTTCAGCGGTTGCCCCCTATGCAGAAATAGAGGGAGTGCTGACGATCAATGGCCTGACAGAGTTCATTCAGGTCAGAGGTATTGAGCCTGCTCTTGAGCAGGCGATCGCGGGCCAAGCGAGCGAACGCGCAGCAGAGGCGCTACAAGCACTCGAAGAGAGTCGCAATGGGGTGCTGCTCGATACACGACTGGCAAGTCGGCTGGGTATCCGCCCCGGCGATGAGCTGAGCATTGCGGCATTGGATAGACTCCTTAGGCGCTCGAAAAGCGCGCCGCAGGGGTTTAGCGTCCTAGGGTATGCCGACTTTGGCGCCTATGGCGGCGGCAACATCGTTCTTATTAAGCGAGAAGAGGCGCTGGCGCTCGATGTCAACGCGAAGACACTGCTGCGACTCAGTTTGGATGATGCCTTTTCTGCAGACAATGTTAAGCAAGAACTACTTGCCAGCAGCATGATGCTCGAACTCCCCTCGACAGAAATTGAAACGTGGCGGGAAGCTCAATCCAGTTTGTTTGGTGCGCTCGCGATGGAGAAGTTTCTTACGGGGCTTATGCTTCTCACCATCGTTGCCGTCGGTGCAGTAAATATTGTTTCAACCCTCGTTATGGCGGTGGCAGAGAAGGGGCCCGATATCGCGATATTGCGCACGATGGGTGCTTCTCGAGGCGTCATCATGCGGTTATTCATAGTGCAGGGCGGTGTGAGCGGCCTGATCGGCACTGGACTGGGCGCCGTTTTGGGGGTGTTCATCGCGATTAATCTGGCTGACATAAGTCTCACACTCGAGCGGGCAGTAGGCTGGGCGACTGGTAATAGCAACATCGTGTTTGTTTCCCACCTGCAAACACAGGTGATATGGAGCGAGGTTGCCCTGGTTTGTTCAGCCGGACTGGTGATCAGTCTTATCGCCACACTCTATCCTGCCTATCGGGCGAGCAAAATTGAACCGGCAGAGGTATTACGGTATGAGTGAGCCGGTAATGCAGGCTAGGCGCTTGGTTAAGCGCTACCAACAGGGGCCTCGAGAGATTGTGGTGCTGGACGAATTGGACTTCACTGTGAAAGCAGGGGAGCGCATAGCGATTGTCGGTAGCTCAGGCTCGGGTAAGACGACATTGCTGAATTTGCTCGGTGGTTTGGATTCGCCGACCTCAGGAGAAGTGAGTGTAGCGGGCTATGATCTCGCGGGTGTCTCTGAAATGCAGCGAGGGATTTTACGCAATCGCTTCATCGGGTTCGTCTATCAATTCCATCATCTACTTGCTGAGTTTTCGGCGCTGGAAAACGTCTGTATGCCGCTTTATATCGCGGGCATTTCGGATAAAGAGGCTTCAGCGCGCGCGACGTCGCTACTCGAGCGCGTGGGATTGGGCGAACGACTTACGCACAAGCCTGCGGAATTGTCGGGCGGGGAAAGGCAGCGTGTAGCGATTGCGAGGGCGCTAGTCAGTGAACCCGAGTGTGTATTGATGGACGAGCCGACGGGGAATCTCGACCGACAGACGGCGCTCGAGATTCATGGTCTGATGAAAGAGCTCAGCACAAGTCTGGCTACGAGCTTCATCGTTGTTACCCACGATGAGGCACTTGCCGCAGCCATGGATAGGCGACTGTCGTTGGCCGCTGGGAAGCTCCATGTCGAGGCCTGATCCACTTATTGCGGCAGGCGCTATGCCACTGCTTCGGTCGCTAAGCCTTGCCCGTCGTATCGGGTCGCGCTACGTACGCATGGGGTCGTCGAGTTCCTTAGTTTCGTTCATGTCGCTCATTTCAGTGGCGGGACTGGCATTTGGTGTGTCGCTTCTAATCGTCGTTTTGTCTGTCATGAATGGCTTCGAGCGCGAGGTACGCGAGAACGTCCTCGGGATCATTCCACACCTTACGGTAAGCAGCGAACAAGATCTCAGTACCGAGCAGTGGGATAGGCTGGGTGCGGCTTTGCTGGCCGAAAACGATGTGATTTCTCTTTCGCGAGTCGTCACGAGTCTCGGTGTTGTTGCAACGCCGACGGCCAGTCGTGCGATCGCCTTAAACGGTGTTGATGTTGAGAGCGATTCATTCGCAAAACTGTCTAAGTATGCGGTTTCTGGAAGCCTAGACCGACTCGCTGAGTCACGCTGGCGAGTCGTCGTTGGCGCAACGTTGGCTCGTGACCTCGGCGTTGAGGTGGGTGATTCAATCGATGTGTTTTCGCCGAAGCTCACACCAAATCCATTAGCAACAATGCCTACCTTTAAATCGTTCGAGATAGCCGCCATAACACGTGTTGGAAGCGAGGCGCTCGATGCAAAATTGATCACGCTGACGCTTGCCGATGCTCGGGCGCTGCTACGAATGCGGGCAACTCAATCAGCTTTTACACTGGTTACCCAAGATGTGCTAGTTGCAGATAGGGTACGGAATAGGTTGAGCAGTAAATTCGGTGATGCAATCGTCATCGAAAGTTGGACTGCTACTTTGGGCGCGATTTACAGAAATATCCAGTTCTCCCGCAGCATTATTAGCTTCATGCTTTGGCTGCTCATCGCAATCGCCGCGTTCAACTTAGTCGTTAGCCTCGTGATGATAGTGCGAGATAAGCGCGATGATGTTGCGATACTGATGACGTTAGGCGCCAATACACACACTGTGCAGGCAATTTTTCTTTGGCAAGGCGCTGCGATTGCCTTACTTGGCATCGCCGCCGGCGTTGTGTTGGGTGTTCTCGGCGCGCTCTGGATAGGCGAGATCGCTTCTGCATTCGAAACCGCGACCGGCGTTGTGCTTTTAAACCCTGAAATCTACCCAATTGATTTTCTTCCTTCACAAATTCTTGCCTCTGATATAGCGGGGATTGCAGGTGGGGTCTTGATTCTCTCCGTTCTCGCCTCGCTCTATCCAGCGCGCCAAGCCGCGTCTCTGCGCCCTGCCTCAGTCCTGCGGGGCGATTAGCAGAATCTGACCAAAATTCGCCTCTCCAGCAGTATCGAACTAAAGTTAAGAGCCACTGCAAAGGTGGCGCATGCGATTTCTTCTCTCTGCTTTTTGTCTTGGCATACTCTGCGTAACCAGCGCGACGGACTTGGCACTGATTAGGGTTTTGTTGCTAGCGATGTGCGCTTTGCTCATCTTTGCGGCGGCTTCTGCTCTAGCTGTTCATCGATCTTTAGCCGCAAAACACAAAAAGTGGTTGGGGCTATGGCTCTCTATCTGCATGGCATTCTGCTGTGGCGCCTTGTTTCACACGGTGACCGCCGAAAGCCAACTCAATCGTCAACTACCGAAAGAATTCGAAGGGACGCCACTGCGTATCGAAGGTGTGGTGCTCAATCTACCCTCTGTTGCCGGCGCGGCGTACCGGTTCGAATTCGCGGTGAATGCGGCCTGTGTACTTGGTGATCACAACCCGAACAGAGACACTGACTCCATTCATGGGCGATCACCGGCGAAGCAAACCCAATCCTCCGCGCATCCAACCTGTAGCAATCCAATTCCCTTTAGCGGCAGAATCCTATTGAGTTATTACCTGCCGTCTTCCGACGTCCAAATTGGGAGAGCGGTAAGGCGGGAGGCGACGCCCCTCCATTATCCCGCGGAGTTGCGGCCTGGGTCAGCACTGCAACTTGTCGTGAAGCTCAATAGACCGCATGGTTTCGCCAATCCCGGTGGATTTGACTACGAGGCGTTTTTATTCCGTAGCAAAATTCTCGCGAAAGGTTATGTACGTGGAGCGCTTGTGGCGAGCGAAAGCGAGTGGGGAGGTGATGGGGTTCGATCCTTGCCAGTAATGCTTGAACAGCTTCGCTTCGAGAGTCGTAAACGAGTTTTAGAGAACAGCGTCAGCGCGCGGCACACTGGGGTAATTCTCGCGCTAGGGTTGGGCGATTCCAGTCTAGTTTCCCAAGCGTTATGGAGTCAGCTGCGTGAAACCGGAACAACGCATCTCCTCGTGGTATCCGGGCTACATATCGGCATGATTGCCCTGTTCTTGTTGGTGGTATCTCGGGCGCTTTGGCGACTCGTTCTTTTCTTGCTGCCTCTATTTGTGCCTCATGCGCCGAGTCGTCTTGCATTTAGTCTCTGGTCTAGTGTGGTTGGCACCGCGGTTTTTGCCTTGCTCGCAGGATGGAGTTTGCCGACGCAGCGTGCGGTTGTGATGCTCGCGGTATTCGCAGGCGCAAAACTCACATCGCGACGCCTTGGCGTTGTTGCAGGGCTGTTGCTAGCACTTACCTGTGTACTTATCGGTTCACCGCTCGCTGCGACAGGCTCAGGATTTTGGCTTAGCTTTGTCGCCGTATTGTCGCTGGTGCTCGCCGTTGCCTCGCCGCGCAGTGCTACTTCTTATAACGACTCGAATCACGGCGACTCAGCGGTTCTTTCTTGGCTATCGGGTCAAGCGGGCCGACTGGTGTTGCCTCAACTCATTGTGGCGCTGGCGCTCTTTCTGCCGTTGCTTGTTTTAGGCATCGATGTCTCCTTGCTAGCGCCAATAGTTAATTTGCTGGCGATTCCTTTTCTCACCTTTGCATTGCTACCGGCTTCGCTTTTAGCGGTACTTGATTTGGCTCTTTTCGGCGAAAGCGCGCTGGGGGCGCTTTTACTCGCCGATTGGCTTTGTGATCAGCTAATTTTGTTGCTGGCGGCGGTTGCAGAGGCTGAGCTACTCTGGGCCCCGCAAGTAACCCTCTCTTTCGCGCACTATCTCCTTCTCGCGATCTGTCTTTGTGTTTGCCTTTTTCCGGTTGGCTGGCGTACCCGCTGCGTCTGCGGCTTGTGGGTCGCTGCACTGATTCTTGCCGGGACGGTTTGGCGCGCTGAGACTTATGCCAACAAATGCAATGAAGCACCAGCCTCTCTGCGTCTCCATCAGCTCGATGTGGGACAGGGACTCGCCCTCGTGATAGAGACCAATTGCCACGCGCTTCTCTATGATACCGGCGCAAGCCTTAGCGCAGATTTCGAAATGGGTAGCGCGGTGATCAAGCCCGCTCTACGGGCGCTAGGTATAAGAAAACTAGATAGACTCGTTATAAGTCATGCCGACAACGACCACGCTGGCGGCGCGGCAGGCGTCTTTGCTTCGATTCCCGTAGTGGATGTTCATGCCGGTGGCCATGCCGAGAATACACAGGCTTACGCCGCATTTCTTGGTGCGCGCGCGTTGACGCTGCGTTCATGCCGCGCGGGTGATGCATGGCGTTGGGACGGCGTGGTTTTCTCCTATCTGAGCCCGACAGTCGGCGCTGCCGATGGCGCGGCGTCTGGTGTAGACAAGGCTAAGAACTCTCAGTCGTGTGTCCTTAAAGTGGCTCTTGGGGAGTCTGTGATTCTACTGACGGGAGATATTGAACGAGTTGACGAAGTCGCATTGGCGCTGCGCTACGAGCACGAATTAAAGTCAACGCTTCTGATCGCGCCGCACCATGGCAGCAAAACCTCGTCTAGCTACGCATTGCTCAAACGCGCAGCACCTGAAATCGTCTTTATTGGAGCCGGCTACAAAAATTCGTTTGGTCATCCGCACGCCGAAGTCGTCTCTCGCTATGCGTTATTAGGAATCGAGGCACTAAACACCGCAACGCGGGGGATGCTTAGCGTGGAATTGAACCGGCAGGGGATCGTGTCGCGCCCACGCGCTTATCGTGAGACGCACCGTCGCTATTGGAGACCTATGCCCGAACGCCTATGATAAGATTAAAAACAGCCCGCACCCCTCGGGCCAGAAGATAGGGCCGACGAAAGGTCGCCGCCCAGTAAGCGCAGGAGTCTAAGCGGTGTTCGACATACTCAATTCGGGCGGAATTTTAATGCTGCCCATTCTATTCTGTTCCGTTATTGCCATTGCCATTGTCATCGAGCGCGCTTGGACACTGAGTACGGCCCGTGTCATACCCAAATACGCGCTGGCACAAGTCTGGACTTGGATCAAAAATGGTCAGCTTGATTCGTCGCGTCTACGCGAGGTGAGACGAGCCTCGCCGCTTGGTCGACTCTTGGTTGTCGGTTTGTCGAATAGCAAGTTTGGGCGTGCGGCAATGGTCGAATCTATCGAATTAACAGCTGCGCAAATAGTCCACGAATTAGAGCGCTATCTCGAAACGCTGGGGACGATTGCAGCCGTGACTCCGCTGCTAGGCCTGCTGGGCACGGTGGTGGGAATGATTCGTGTGTTTGGTCAGATTATGCTCGTTGGCACGGGTGACGCGAATGCGCTCGCGGGTGGTATTTCAGAGGCCTTGGTGTCGACGGCCGCGGGACTTTGTGTGGCGATCCCCGCTTACACGGCGCATCGATTCTTTTTGCGTAAAGTTGATGCGCTTGTATTGGCTCTCGAACAAGAGTCGCTAAAGCTAGTCGATGCCTTGCACAGTGATAAGACGGTGGAAATAAGGAGTGGCAGATCATGAAGTTCAGGCAGGCTCGACGAGAGTTGCCGACACTCAATCTTACACCGCTGATCGATATCGTCTTTCTGTTGCTTATTTTTTTTATGGTGACAACAACCTTCAGTCGAGAAACGAGGCTTCTTGTGTCTTTGCCCGAGGCAGCGGGAAGTCCTGAGAGTTCTATCGAATCGATTGAAGTGTTGGTGGACAGAGAAGGGGGGTATGCCATCAACGGTCGCCGCCTGATCAATACTGAAGTCGACAGTCTGGTTCGAGGGCTTGAACTCGAATCCGGTGGAGATGTCTCTCGGACAGTGGTGCTTGTCGCAGACGCGGAAGTGCAGCATCAGGCTGTGGTCTCTGCGATGGAAGCAATCGGACGTGCAGGGTTCGTAAGCTTGAGCATCGCTACGCGAGAGCCTCTAGAGAGAGCACAATGACCTTCATCGAACGAGCTTGGTACCACAAAGCCAAGTGGCTCTATGCGCTCTGGCCCTTACATTGGCTCTTTACAACGCTTGCTGCGCGAAGACGAAAGCTACTCTCGGCAAAAGCGGAGAACTGGCCCGTCCCCGTAGTAGTGGTTGGTAATATAAGCGTTGGCGGAACAGGTAAGACTCCATTGCTTATCGCCCTGGTCGCACATTTGCAGAGTCAAGGGTTAAACCCCGGCGTTGTTAGTCGCGGTTACGGCAGCAAGTCCGAAGGCTTTCCGCTCAATGTAACAGCCGATACGGCGGTTGAAGAGTCTGGCGATGAAGCGCTGCTTATCGCGAGGCACTGTGGGTGTCCAGTCGTTATAGATCCGGACCGCGTCGCCGCCATCACATACCTGTTGGATCAGCATTCGGTTGACGTTGTGCTTTGCGATGATGGCCTGCAGCACTATGCAATGGCGCGTGATATTGAGTTGATCGTTGTCGATGGTGAAAGACAGTTCGGGAATGAGTTTTGCTTGCCCGCAGGACCTTTGCGGGAGCCGCTCAGTCGACTAGGCGAGGCGGATCTGGTTATCGTGAACGGTACAAAAGCGGCGGCAGCAAAGGTGCGACCAACCCTGTTGAGCAATGGCGTGTCATGGTCAAGCAGCGTGGCGAAACATTCATCGTCTCAGCCGCACCAAAAGAAGAGAGCGGCCGTATGCCGCGATCCTGCGCAAGGATTCGCGATGACTATTGAGCCCGATTGCTTTATCAATGTGGTCAGTGGCGAGCGACGCCCTTACGGCGGTGCGCCTTTTAAGATAGGTAGTTGTTTGCAAGCAGTGTCAGGTCTCGGAAATCCCGAACGCTTTTACTCGGTTCTAGATGAATTGCCGCATAAGGTGTCGCGATATAGCTTTAGAGACCACCATTGGTTTAAAAAAGAAGACTTTGACGCGCTTGGTTTAGATGATATTCAGCCGATAGTTATGACAGAGAAAGATGCGGTCAAAGTCGAGGATTTTGCGCGGAGTAATTTTTGGTATCTGAGTATTCGTTGCAGATTATCCGAAAGCTTGCTTGCCGCTTTCGATAGACGCCTCGCGATGGCGCGAGCGGCGAAAGTGGAAAGCGCTAATTGACAGTTGCCCGTAACGAGGAAAGTTTATGTTGGACAAAAAATTATTGACTCTACTGGCGTGTCCCCAGTGTCACGGTGAACTCGTTTTCGACAAAGAATCGAAACCAGCCCCTGAGGTAGTTGGGGAGCTTATTTGCCGAATCGACGCGCTTGCGTATCCGATTAAAGATGGCGTACCTGTTATGCTTATAAACGAGGCGCGTGCATTAACGCTGGAAGAGGTAGAGTCGTACCGATGAGCTTCTCTGTTGTAATTCCTGCGCGCTATGCGTCGACACGCCTACCGGGCAAGCCTTTGTTAGATATCGCGGGCAAACCCATGCTCCAGCACACGTGGGAGCGGGCGTTACTAAGTGGGGCATCACGTGTGGTGATTGCGACAGATGATGCACGTATTCTCGAGGCGGCAAACGCCTTTGGTGCCGAAGTTCTGATGACTTCGGCTTCTCATCAATCCGGCAGCGATCGAATTTGCGAAGTGGTAGATGCGCTCGGCTTTGATGACTCCGAATGCGTTATCAATGTGCAGGCAGATGAGCCGCTAATACCTCCAGAGGCTATCGATCAGGTAGCCGAAAGCTTGCGGCTCAATGCAGACTACGGTCTGGCAACGCTCTGTGAATCAATTGAGGATGAGCGCGAATATAGTGAACCGAGTTCTGTAAAAGTGGTGATGGATAAGGTTGGGCGGGCACTGTATTTTAGTCGTGCGCCCATACCCGCTAGCGTATCGCTACCTACCGAGTGCTATCGTCACATAGGTATCTATGCCTACCGTGTCGGTGTTCTGCGTAAGTTCGTGACTTGGCCCGTGGCTGCAATCGAAGCCATTGAGAGGCTTGAGCAATTGCGTGCGCTTTACAATGGTGTTGCGATCCACGTATCTATTGCACCAACGCGCATTCCTCCTGGAGTCGATACACCCGAAGATCTCGCGGCAGTCCGAGCTTTCCTCAAATGAATGACGCACGGCTATCAACTCTTTTGGAGAACGCGCCGCTCGACGCCTATACGACGTTCGGTGTGACGCAATATGCTCGCTTCTTGATCGAAGTGAGCGACTTACCCGAACTTTATGAGGCCGTGGAGTTTGCGCGTGACAATCATCTGGAGTTGATGGTGCTCGGCGGGGGCAGTAATGTGCTGTTTGTGCGTGATTTCCCGGGCTTGGTAATCATCATCAAGCTCACAGGAATTGTGCGAGAGAGCGGGACGCGGCTGCGTATTGGAGCCGGAGAAGATTGGCATAATTTAGTAGATTGGACGCTTGCAAATAAACTATTCGGTCTGGAAAACCTCGCGCTAATCCCTGGCACCGTGGGTGCAGCACCGATCCAGAATATTGGTGCATATGGTGTGGAGATTGAACGCTTCGTGACGCGGGTACATGTATTCGATACTCACTTGGCGAAAGCGCTCGACTTTACGCGTGATGCTTGCGATTTTGCTTATCGAGACAGTCTTTTTAAACGCGCTCCGCGTGGCAGGTATATTGTGCTCGAAGTCGAGCTCGAACTGTCTGACAGCGATGCGCCCGTTCTTACTTATCCCGCGTTAGCTGAGCGCTTTGGTTCAGATGAAAAAATCACTGCAGAGCAGGTCTATCACGCGGTTTGCGATATTAGGCGGAGCAAACTCCCTGACCCGAAGGTGATTGGTAATGCGGGGAGTTTCTTTAAAAACCCAGTCGTCTCCAAAGAAAAGTTTTTCAAGATTAGCGAGCTCTTTGATGCCGTACCTGGTTTTCCTTTAGAAAACGGCGAATTCTATAAGCTCTCTGCAGCATGGCTCCTCGATACGGCAGGTTGGAAGGGGCGCAGAAGGGGGTTGGCAGGCGTGTTTGAGCATCACGCACTTGTGTTGGTTAATCATGGAGGTGCGACTGGAGAAGATATTTTTCTTCTCGCACAGGAAATGAGCAGCTCTGTCTTGCAGCGGTTTGGCATAGCGCTACAGCCTGAAGTGCTTATCGTCTAAACTCTCGAGCCCCAAAGTAAGCATCAAATTTATTCTGAGATGCGGTTCCCATTTTTCTTTACTGCTTTTGTCTGCGGATGTGCGCTGTGCCACATTAGTAGATCGTCGTTTGACAGTAGTGTGCAGAGGTTCTCGCAAAATCTATTTTCGAGAAAGGCTTCGCCTGCGTCCCTTCGGAAGGTTGTACGGTTAACGGCTTATTTGGTCCTCAGTCCTGAGGCTGTCTACAGCTACCGTTATCGGACCTTTAAGAATCTGGGTATACGATCTGATGTGGAACTGACTGTGCTCGCGGTGCGTCACGGCTTGGCAGCGAACAGTCGAGACCTCGACCAGCTGAGAGTAGGGTAGCTTCACCGCACTTGAGTGCGCTTCCGCCTTAGGCTAGTCTTCGCGGCACGAGCTAATTATTTTCGCATCGCTTTCTCTTTTTCGAGCCACTGTTGGGCTCAACCCTAGTTTGTGCTTCGCTTATGTCACAATCCCCCGAACCTTTTGATCACAAAGATTTCGTCAGCAATCTCAGCAGTCGGCCTGGGGTTTATCGAATGGTTGACGGCGACGAGCGTGTTATTTATGTCGGTAAGGCGCGAAACCTTAAAAAGCGCGTAGGCAGCTATTTTAGGGCGTCGGGATTGACGACTAAGACCATGGCGATGGTTGCGAAAATCACACGCATTGAAATTAGCATCACGCATAGTGAAACCGAGGCATTGCTATTAGAACAGAGCCTAATTAAAGAACTTAAACCGCCGTACAATATTCAGCTCAGGGATGACAAATCCTATCCGTTTATTCTTTTAACTGACCATGCCGAGTACCCTAGGTTGATGTTTTACCGCGGCCGGAAATCGCGCAAAGGAAAGTATTTTGGTCCCTATCCTAGCGCCCTTGCGACCCGAAATACGCTGCAGCTCATGCAGAAGGTTTTCAAGGTGCGCCAATGTCAGGAAAGTTACTTTAAAAACCGTACCAGACCCTGCCTGCAACATCAGATCGATCGCTGTACCGCTCCCTGTGTAGGACTGATCTCGCCAGAGGAGTATGCGCGTGATGTACGTTATTCCACGCTTTTCCTGCAGGGTAAAAGCTCTCAGCTGACCTCTGAGTTGACCAAGAATATGGAGGCGGCAGCAGAGGCTCTAGAATTCGAAAAAGCGGCGAAAATACGCGATCAGATCGGTGTTCTGCGGCGAATCCAGGAAGACCAGGTTGTCGCAAATCAGGGCGAAGACGCCGACGTTATTGCTGTGGCAATGCAGCCGGCGGGTGTTTGTGTGCACGTAATCTATGTGCGGGGTGGCCGCATTCTCGGCAGTAAGAATTTCTTTCCAAAACACAGACTCGCCTCAAATCCTGATGAGCTGCTTAGCGACTTTATTTCTCAAAGTTATCTCGGCGAAGAGAGCGGTACAAATTTGCCGGCCGAGCTGCTGGTTTCAGAGGCACTAACCGACAGTGGCGCTTTAATTGAGGCGATGGAATATGTGGCCGGCAGAAAGGTGCGCCTTGTGTCGAATGTGCGTGGTCATCGCGCAAAATGGCTCAAAATGGCTGTTACTAATGCCACGGAAGCCTTGGGCGCTCATATGGCGAGTAAGCAAAACAGCAAACGCCGATTCGCGCTTTTGCAGCAAGCGTTGGCACTTGAAGTACCTCCTGCAAGGATAGAGTGTTTCGATATAAGTCATACGGGGGGTGAGGGTACTGTCGCTTCCTGTGTTGTGTTTGACGTTGATGGAGCATTAAAGAACGATTACCGTCGTTTCAATATCGAAGGCATCACGCCGGGCGATGACTATGCGGCGATGGAACAGGTGTTGACACGCCGGTTCGAGCGACTAAAGAAGGGGGAGGGTAAGCTTCCCGATATTCTTTTGATTGACGGTGGCAAGGGGCAGCTAACCCAAGCGGCGAACGTGCTCGCGAGATTCGAACTAGATTCGCTTCTATTGCTTGGTATTGCTAAAGGAATTAGCCGCCGAGCGGGACAGGAGACGCTGTTTTTGAAAGAGGGCGGGCGTGTCACCGAAATCGCGATCGCTACAGAATCACCGGCATTACACCTTCTGCAACAGATTCGGGATGAGGCGCATCGGTTTGCGATCACTGCTCATCGGCAGCGTCGCGGTAACGCACGAAAACGCTCGCAACTCGAGGACATCCCCGGGCTCGGCCCTAAGCGGCGACGCGATCTTCTGAAGCATTTTGGGGGTCAGCAAGGGCTCAAGCGCGCGGCAGAGTCAGAGATTGCGAAGGTGGCCGGAATCAGCGGAAAACTCGCTGCGGCAGTTTACGAGCATTTCCATGTCGACTAAAGCTGTTGCGTGTTTGACAGCGCCACGCGTTAAAGCATAGTGGTGCAACCTTGTGTAGAATGGACATCGGAAACATTTGTTGCAGAGCCATGCAAGACGAGAATAAAAATGACTAATTGGGCCAACCTCGCGTCTTTTAGCCGCATCGCACTAATCCCCATAATCGTACTTTTTTATAAAGCTGATTTTCCCGGTGCGCAGCTTGTCGCGGCTTGCTTCTTTATCGTAGGAAGTATCACTGATTGGCTCGATGGTTATTTAGCGAGACGGCTTAACTTAGGCTCGCCCTTTGGTGCGTTTCTCGACCCTGTTGCCGACAAGCTGTTCGTCACGGCCATTCTAATTTTGCTACTCGCTTCCTACGAGGATTTATTGATCCCAGCGCTACTTATTGTTGGTCGGGAAATTACAATTTCAGCGCTGCGAGAATGGATGGCAACGAAGGGGCTAAGAGACCTTGTCGCAGTAGCGTGGGTTGGCAAGGTAAAGACAACGCTGCAAATGATCGCAATAACCTTGCTGTTGGGCGCGAGTCCCGCTGCAATGCCACTGTTCTTCCATTTAGGCCTTGCCTTGATTTGGGTGGCAGCTGCTCTAGGCTTGTGGTCTATGGTGTCCTATATCAGAGCGGCTCGGGGCGAGATGTTTCGCGGTAAGTAAATAATACAGTGCGATCAGCGCTTGACTTGCCACGGTTTGGCATTAAAATAACGCTCTCTCTGGATGGCAACAGGCCCCTGTCATCGGAATAATCCATGTGGTTGTTCACAGAGTCGAGGAAGCGCTCTTCACGTCATCACGTTGTTGAGTTGTCGAATCACCGCCTAGACACGAGTTTAGGTGACCAGATAAAGCGGGAATAGCTCAGCTGGTAGAGCACGACCTTGCCAAGGTCGGGGTCGCGAGTTCGAATCTCGTTTCCCGCTCCAATCTTTCTTCTTTCCCATTAAAACTCAGCGCTCCGACGCCCAGTTTTTGCTTGGGTTTGAATTAGTAATCGCACTGTAGCAGAAAAAGAATGCCTCTCTGGATGTGTTTTGCTATAGTTCGCCCTCGCATAAGAACGTGATACGGCTGGGTGGCAGAGTGGTCATGCAGCGGACTGCAACTCCGTTAACGCCGGTTCGATTCCGACCCCAGCCTCCATTCACTTTCTCTA
>JALRKV010000123.1 GCA_023254735.1 Pseudomonadales bacterium
GGCCGAAGAAATACGAGCCATGGCCATTGCGCTTATCGTCTCGCCACTCGCCGATATAGAGTTTGCCATCGCCATTCCAATAGGTTCCTCGACCGCTGCGAAGTCCTTTTTCCCAATCCCCTACATAAACCGATTTCTCGAGAAACGATACGGGTATCTCGAGTCGGCCCTTGCCGTGAAACTCACCGTCTAAAAATTCGCCGCGATAGAATCCCTTGCCAAACTCAGTTTTCAGCTCGAGTGTTCCGCTGCCGTTCTCACAGTCGCCGCGCACGCAGTCACGTGAAGTCACCGATTCCAGCGGCAACGCCTGCGCCATTGCCGCAGCAAATAGCGAGAACATGAAGGCAGCGCCTTGCAGAATTAACCGGCGCTTTTTGCTAGAAACAGCAGCGTAGTTTCGAAAGCTTGATAACATTCTATGCATCGATTGATCCTCCTTAATCAGCCCTACGCGAGTCGCCTAAGAACATTCAGCGGGCTTATATTTACGACGCCGCGCGTCGAATTGATGCCTAGCCCTGCGATTATGATCATGCCGGCGAGCGGCCCTGCAACCCAAACCCAGTAGTGTAGATTGAATTCCTGCTCGAACACTTGCTCCTGCAGATAATACAGACTCGCCTCTGCGCCTAGGGTCGCCACCAGTCCCGCCATCAGGCCAATTGTGGCAAATTCGATTAGCAGACTCGTCATAATCAGCCGCTTGCCGGCGCCAAGGGTGCGCAGAATCGCGTTCTCGTAAAAGCGCTCGTCGAGCGTGGCATTAACGCAGGCAAGCAGCACTAGCGCGCCGCACACTAGCACCAAGACGGAAATTAGCTCGATCGCCGAGGTCACCTGCGCAATGATATTTTGAATTTGTTCGATGAGCGCGTCGATCTCGATAACAACGATTGTTGGGAAGCGCTGCACTAATTCGTTGAGCAATATTTTCTGCTCCCGCTCCATCAGTGCGGTCGACAAGAACGTCGCGCCTAGATGATCGATTGTGCCGGGCGAGAAAATGATGAAGAAATTTGGCTGCATATTGTCCCAGCGTACGCTGCGGAAACTGCTCACCTCGGCGCTAACCGTCTGCGCGTTGATCTCGAACTCGATCACATCACCTAACTCGATATCGAGCCAGTCGGCATAGTCTTGCTCGATCGACACGAACCCCGCTTCGGCTGCCTCACCCCACCACTCGCCGCCGGTGACACGGTTATCCGCGGGAAGTTCCTGCGCCCAGGTAACCTGACGCCTGCTCAGGCGCCCACGGACTTCGCCCTCTTCGGCCTCTTCACCCGCTTCGGCCTCTTCACCCGCTTCGCTTTCAGCCGTCTGCGCGCTTGAGCCTGCTGCAGAAGTGGCGTTGGCCTCGCCCTGTCCGTAACCTACCGAGAGACCTACTCGCGCCGCACCCTTCGCGGACTCTTCGCCGGCGTCATCGCCGCCTCCGGCTAAAGTGCCCCGTTCGGCATCAGATTCAAGCTCGTCCTGCGGATCTGGTTCCGCACCGTTTATTTTGGTGACGCGCGCGCTAATAAGCGGATAGAACGCATTCCCCTGCACGCCATTTTCTTCGAAAAACGCTTCGATGCCTGCGATCTGTGGCTGGGAGATATTCATCATGAAATGGTTAGGCGTGTTCTCAGGAAGCTGCGCCTGCCAGTCAGAGATGAGGTCGGTGCGCAGTAGGCCAAGGATTAGCAGTGACATGATCGTCACCGAAAACACCATCACCTGTAAGACATTTTGCTTACGCCTGCGGCGCGCGGCACTCATCGCAAGCTTCCACGCACTGCCGGCGCGCATGCCCACCGCGCTGCTCGAGTTCAGCAATAATAGTGACAGCCCCGACAGAAGAACGGCGATGCTTGCGACAGCAACCACGAGGACAGAAGTTAGCACGGCATCTTGGCTATACCAGTAGACGAGCCCGATCGTGCCGCCGACGCCGAAAATATACGGCACATTGGCGCCCACTTTTTGCTGGCTAATATCTTTTCGTAACACGCGCAGCGGCGGCGTTTCACGCAGTGCCAGCAGCGGCGGCAGCGCGAAGGACAGCAGACAGATCACGGCGGTCATCGCACCCACCACGAAGGGCTCGAACCCGGCAGCGGGAAGATCGACGGTGATCACCGTTTGCAGCGCCCGCAGAATTACGTGGTGGACGCCCCATCCTAAAACACTGCCCACGAGCACGGCGACGACGGCAAGCAACGCCTGTATCCACAAATAGATAAAGCCGATTTGCGGCGAGGTACAGCCGAAGGTCTTGAGGATCGCCACGTAATCGTAGTGGCGTTCGGCGTAGCGTTTCGCGGTTAGCGCGATGGCGACGCCGGCAAGGAGCACGGCAAATAGCGAGCCTAAAAGCAAAAACGATTCGGCACGGCTTAGGGCTTCGCTAACCTCTTCGCTTTCATCGCGCACGTCGCGAAGGCGGTACTCGCCCTCATATTCGGTGTCGACCCATGTTTCGAATTCGTCCAGCGCGAGCAACTCTTCGGCAGCGAAGAGGAAGCGGTAGCTCACGCGGCTTCCAAGCTGCACAACGTTGGTCTTAGCAACGTCATCCATGTGCAGCATAAGTCGCGGGCCTGCGTTATCGACCATGCCCCCGCCCGACCGATCGGGCTCTGCGATAATTATTTTGCTGACTGTCAGTTCCGCTTCGCCAACGTAGACACTGTCACCAACGTCTAGTCCGAGCGCAGGCAGCGCGCGGGACTCGAGCCACACCTCACCCGGCTGCGGACCGCTTTGGATTGGCGCACCACGAATAAACGGTGCATCGGCGATAATGACGTCGCCGCGAAGCGGATAGGCATCGCTCACCGCTTTTGCGCTCACAAGCATATTGCCGGTGTCGGAGAAAGCCATCGAGGTAAACGACAGCGTGCGCGCCGTGCGCAGGCCGCGCGACTGCGCCTCGTTTAAAATCTCATCGGGTAGCGCCTTGCCACTGCCAAGAACGCGGTCAGCGGCGAGCATGTTCGCCGACTCTAGCAGGAGCGCTTTCTCGAGGCGGTCGGTAAACAGTGCGATGCCGCTCACCGAAGTCACAGCCATCACCAAAGCGAGGAACAGGAGGCGGAGTTCACCGCTGAGCCAGTCGCGCCACAGCAGTCGTGAGGCAAGGCCGATGAGAGTCGACCAGCTTTTACTGCCGTCGCTCAGCGGCTGCGCAGAAGACTGCCCTAAAAAACCGGCGCTGGTCTCGCTTTGACTAGGTAAATGCGCCGAAGGCGTGGGTGAATTAGACACTCGCAGACTCCGCGCTTTCGCTTATGGAAGGTTCCGCACTCGGTGCGCCTGAATCGCTCTCAATTCCGCCGGCGATCAAGCGAACGATGCGACCGCAGCGCTGCGCGAGGCGTTCGTCGTGAGTAACCAAGACCAGCGTTGTCGAAAATTCTTTATTGAGATCGAAAATAAGCTCGACGATCTTCGCGCCTGTGGCGGTATCGAGATTGCCGGTGGGCTCGTCGGCGAACAGGATTTTGGCCTCGGTAGCAAACGCGCGCGCTATTGCCACGCGCTGCTGCTCGCCACCCGAAAGCTGATTAGGATAGTGCGTGATGCGCTCGGCGAGGCCAACGCGTTCGAGCAGCGCCGTAGCTTTTGCACGCGCCTGCGCGTCACCCTTGAGCTCGATCGGCAACATGACATTCTCGAGAGCAGTCAGGCTCGGCAGTAACTGAAAAGACTGAAAAACAAACCCGACTATCTGACCGCGCAGCACTGCACGCTGCTCCTCGTCCATTGCCGCCAGACTATGGCCACCGAGCCAAACGTCGCCGCTGGTCGCCGCGTCGAGACCCGCCATAAGCCCCAAAAGAGTTGACTTGCCTGAGCCCGAAGCACCCACTATCGCGACCGTCTCGGCCTCCGCGATGCTTAAATCGACCGACTTCAGGATAGTCAAAACACCCTCGCTGGTCGGCACGCTTTTGGTCAGTCCGCGAATCTCTATCATAGTTATTGGTCGTCCCTGTCTCTGGTGATGCTGCGCCACCGCGCTAGCAATTCGTGTCACGTTACCGAAATCCCGCGGCCAGGCTGCAGGCGTAGAGTGTACCCACGCGGGCGTCTTAAAACGAGCGGTGATAAAGTGTAATTAACCAAGTATAACGCTAGATCAAGCTTAGCAGTTTGCCGAGAAAGGCTTACCGCTACGCGACCACTGAGGTATTCTGAGCGTAGTGAACTAAGCACACCTAAAATTACGCCACGAGAACTGAATTTACCGATGATTAAAGCTTTTATTTCAGTAATCTACGCCGCACTGCTTTTGATGCAGGCGTCAGTTGCCTTTGCGCAAGAGATCCCCGCCACTCAGGCTTCCACTCAGGCTTCCACCCAGCCGAGCATTCTCATATTCGGCGACAGCTTAAGTGCAGCCTACGGCATAGGTGAAGACGAGGGCTGGGTGACGCTGCTCGCCGAGCGACTCAAGCAGGAAAACAGCGAGCTTAAGGTAATTAACGGCAGTGTGAGCGGCGAAACTACCACCGGTGGCCGCTCTCGACTGCCGAGCCTGTTGCGGCGCTACACCCCGGCTTATGTCTTAATCGAGCTTGGGGGTAACGACGGCCTGCGCGGATTACCACTAGCGCTGATGCGTGAAAACCTCACCGAGATGATCACGCTCTCAAAGACGAGCGGCGCGACGGTATTAATTGCCGGCATGCAGATACCGCCGAATTACGGCCCTCGGTATACCGAGCCCTTTTATGCGCAGTACGCTGAACTAGCCGAGGAATTCGACCTTTATCTAATCCCCTTTCTCATCGACGGCATCCCACAGCAGCCAGAGCTGATGCAGGCCGATGGCATCCATCCGAAGGCCGAGGCGCAGTCGATGATTCTCGACAATGTTTGGCCAGTACTGCAAGAGGCAATAAGCGCAGCCGACTTAGCTAACTCCGCGGTAGGCGATCTTTGATACGGTAGAGCATCAGTGCCGAGCCCAGATTGCACACCGCAATCGCAACCAGTGCGAGGTCATAGTTGCCGACTTGGTCGTAGTAATACGCGACGAGCACAGGGCCCAACGCCGCCATACCAAGTACAAACGGTAGCGCAGTCGAGCGAACCGAGCCGAGATAGCGCCGTCCAAACGTAGTCGCCCAGATCACTTCCTGAAGCGGCAACAGACCGCCCCAACCGAACCCCATCATGATGAACCCTGAGTATACGAGCGCATCGAAACGAGTCGCGACGCTGTAAACGATGACCAACACCGCGCCACCGGTTAGCGCAGCACCGATTGCCGCGAGTTTCTTCGGACTGTACCGATCAATCAAAATACCCCAGACAGGCTTGCTCAAAAAGGCGGGGATCGAGGCGAGTGAAATCATGCTCGAGGCGATAAAGCGCGAATAGCCTGCGTCGGTCATCAAGGGAATCGTTTGCAGAAGCATGACGGTAATTGAGATCTGAAACAGACCAAAGGCAAGCACGAGCGTGTAGAAGGTTGAGGTCCGCATCGCCTGCGCGCGGGTCATCGAGTTGGCGAAGTCTGCGCTTGCCGCTTCGCCCTGCCCTGCCGAAATCTGGTCCGGCGAAATGCCATCGGGGTGCCAACCGAAGTCCTCAGGCGCGCGCCGGACAACAAACGCCATGGGCAATGTCATCACCCCGGCGAGCAGTGCTAGCAGCTGCCAAGACGTGCGCCAGCCGAAGGAATCCACGAAATACGTCGCCAGAATCGGGAGCACAATGCCCGAGAGCGAAATACCCATGCCGGCGAGAGCGACCGCACGACCCCGGCGCTCGACGAACCACTTTCCTAGCGTCACATTGACAACAAGATTGCCCACCATCGCAGCGCCCGCAGTCAACACCAGCCCGTTCAGCACTAACCAATGCGTGAGCGTCTGCACTTTGCTCAGCCCGAATAGCGCGGCGACGAGCAAACTTCCACCGATGAGAATAAAACGGCGACCGCCGTGCTTATCTATTTGGGCGCCGATTAAGAACCCGGTAAACGCCATTACCATCTGGCCGACGGAGCGCGATGCTGAAAACTCAGCGCGACTCCAGCCGAACTCCTCGGTCATGGGAATCATGAAGGCTCCTACGACATAGTTAGCCATGCCCACCGAAATGAATTGGGTGACAAAGCCGGCGAGGATGATCCAGTAGCCGTAGTAGAGACCCGCGCTTGCGCCCGGTTCTGGCGGTGTCAACGGGCCCGCGGCTTTCTCGATAACGCCGTTTCGTGAAATGTCTGGCATGGAATCCTTTAGCTAGCTAATAGGTGTAGCGCCCGAGTGCAGTCAGGCTCGTTTAGCGCATCGCATGCAGAGCGGCTAGGCTTATGCTGCCTCTGCACAAAGCGCGAGATAGCGCGCTATTACCTTATCGACACCCTGATGCAGCGACTCCACTATAAGTGCATGCCCGATCGACACCTCAAGAATGGAAGGGATAGTTAAAAATTCACCGAGGTTGGCAAGATCCAGATCGTGACCCGCATTGAGCCCCAGACCAAGCTGCGAAGCACGCAGCGCCGCCGCGCGATACTTCTCGAGAACGGCGTCCTGCGACTCACCCCCGAATGCCTGCGCGTAGCTTTCGGTGTAAAGCTCGATTCGGTCAGCTCCGACACTCGGCACTCGCTCGACCATCTCGACATCGGGGTCGAGGAAGATACTGCTGCGAATATCGGCATCGCGAAGCCTCCCTAGAACATTCGACAGCAGGCTTTCGTGGGCACTGATGTCCCAGCCATGATCGGAGGTCAGCTGATCTGGCGCGTCGGGGACGAGCGTGCACTGGTCGGGTTTGGCGTTGAGCACAAGCTCCATAAAGTCTTCGCTAGGATAGCCTTCGATATTAAATTCGACACCCGGATAGTCGGCGAGAAATGAAGTGAGTTCGCGAATATCGCGGCGCGTAATGTGACGTTCGTCGGGACGAGGATGCACGGTGATGCCCTTTACACCCAAGCCAATTACGCGCTTTGCAAATTCGATCACACTGGGGAAATCACGCCCACGTGAATTTCTTAGCAGGGCAATTTTGTTAACGTTGACACTAAGTACAGTCATCAATTCACTCACTTATAAATGAAAGCCGCAAAAGAATTAACAGCGAATTTAGGCGTCCGTCGTCTCAAGAAAATCGAACACAATTTTCTGAAACGCCTGCGGCTTGTCCGCATGCACCCAATGTCCGGCTTCCATGACAATTTTAACCGACGCCTGTGGAAACAGCGCGAGTATTTCCTTCTCGTGTTCCGCACCGATATAACCTGACTCACTTCCCTTAACGAACAGCACTGGTTTATCGAATGGCGCTTCGCCCTCGGGTTTCTCGCGGAGCCGATCGTACTGCTCGTTGATTGCGGCCACGTTCAATTTCCAGCGCAGTCCGCCGCCCTCGGCGCGCGCGAGATTGGTCATAATGAATTTAAGCGTCGCCTCGTCTTCGATATGCTTTGCAAGATGGGCCTCGGCATCGGCTCTCTTGACCGCCGTCGTCAGATCTAGCGTCATCATGCCCTCGATAACGCGATGGTGACCCGGACCCATGCTCTGGTAAGCCACCGGCGCAATGTCGACAATAATCAGGCGCTTAACAAGCGCCGGATAACTAAGCGCTAACTGCATCGCAACCTTGCCGCCCATCGAGTGGCCAAGCACAGTACAGGCGCCGAGCTCACGAGTCTCGATCAGTAGACGGACATCCTCCGCCATCGCCTGATAATCGAGTTCGGGTGCGTGCGGCGACTCGCCATGATTGCGTAAATCGACGCCGATCACACGGTAGCGCTCGGCAAGCGCCTTGCTGTGCAGCCCCCAGTTGCCCTGATGACCAAATAGCCCATGCAGCACGAGAAGCGGTTCGCGTTCGGTTGCATTCGCTTTTGCAATGGCCTGGTCTGCCGCAACATAGTCTCGGACATTTAATTCAACGGCATGGCGCATTAAGCATCGAGCTCCGCGAGCAGAGCGAGCACATCGTCGTGATGTGACTTGGTCTTAACCTTGTCCATTACATGCGTCAAGCGCCCCTGTTTATCGATGATGAACGTCGTTCGCAGAATCCCCATATATTCTTTGCCCATGAACTTTTTGAGTCCCCACGCGCCGTAGGCGTCGGCTACCGCGTGCTCTTCATCTGCCAAGAGTTGGAAGTTGAGTTCGTGCTTTTCTTCGAACTTTGCCAGACGCGCAGAAGAGTCAGGGCTAATGCCAATCGCCACGGCGCCGAGTTTGGCGAGTGCTTTCTGCGTGTCTCTGAGGCCGCAGGCCTGCACCGTACAGCCGGGCGTCATCGCTTTGGGGTAGAAGTACAACACCACATGAGACTTGCCCTTGAAGTCCTTCAGACTGATTTTCTCTCCGGCCTGATTTGGCAGAGTGAATGCCGGCGCGAGATTGCCTACCTTCGGAAAAGGCTTTTTGGTGTCGGTTGTCATCGTAATCTCCTTGGTGTTTCAGCCGATGGATTATACTCACAAGGCTCAGATTAACTAGGTCACTTTATGCACACCAATAACGCCTTTTCGCGTGCACCCAGATCGGTCGTCGTCTTGACCGGCGCCGGCATTTCCGCCGAGTCGGGTATACGTACCTTCCGCGCGAGCGATGGGCTATGGGAAGAGCATCGCATCGAAGACGTTGCCTCGCCCGAGGGTTTTGCCCGCAACCCAACCCTTGTTTACGATTTCTATAATCAGCGCAGGCGCCAGTTGCTCGCGCCGACCATAAAACCCAACGCCGCACACAGCGCGCTCGCAAGATTCGAGCACGACCTTGTGCAAGCAGGGGGCGAGTTTCTCCTCGTCACTCAGAACGTAGATAACCTGCACGAACGCGCAGGCTCAGAATCGCTCTATCACATGCATGGGGAATTGCTTAAAAGTCGCTGCATAAACAGTGGCCTCATCTTTGACTGGCGCGAAGACCTTGGATTCGACTCGGTTTGCCGCTGTTGCCAGCAGAAGGGAAATTTGCGACCCCATATCGTCTGGTTTGGTGAAATGCCGTTTTACATGAATGAGATCGAGGCGGCCCTCGCCCGCTGCGACCTGTTTATTTCGATTGGCACCTCGGGCAATGTCTATCCTGCGGCAGGGTTTGGACAGCTCGCGCGCTATGCTGGCGCACACACGGTAGAGATTAACCTCGAAGACACTCGCTCGGGCTTTAACGAGGTCGTGCTCGGGCCAGCGACAACTCGAGTCCCTGAGTTTTTTAACTCACTTCAGCACAACAGCTAGTAAAGCTTTTTATGCAAACTGATAGAGCATTTACTTTATTCTGCGATTTCGAGAGAATGATTAAAATTTTCGGGAAAAATCAATATGCTACGTAAAATTGCCCTCGGTCTATGCGCCCTTGTGGGTGTCTTGTTTTTGGGCGGCGCAGTCGCCTATCTCGCCACTAATCCCTCCCAGCCTCCCGAAGGTTCGGTGGCGGCCGAATTTCTGAAGCCCGGCGCCTTTGAAGTAGGCGTGCAGGATTTTGTTTTTATTGACGAAAGCCGCCCCACAGCGGCCAACCGCGACTACGCAGGCGACACAAACCGCACTTTTAACACAACGCTCTGGTTCCCGATCGGTGCGAACAGCGCGCATCCTCTGGTCATTCACAGCCACGGCTTCACCTCCGCTCGCAACGATCTAAGCTAT
>JALRKV010000081.1 GCA_023254735.1 Pseudomonadales bacterium
AGCAGCCTGCTCGATGTCTATCGGCGTAACTCTGTCGCCATAGAGGGCAGCGACCACCTCGTGCGCCGAGTTAGCCTCCATGGTACCGGCAACCAATGCGCCGCTGCTGTCTCTACCGCTGTATCTAAAACTGGCCACTTAATAACCTTTTAGCTACTCATTCTTTGCAGGCTCGACTCCCGAGTCGGCACAATGAAATCAGCCGAGTCGTCTACCTGTTCCGACACGCGCTGCACTTCTTCGAGACTTGTCACGCCACGACTGGCGAAATCGATTGCGCTCTTGACCAAGGGCACGTAACCAGGCGTGCGCTGGGCTACGCGAATAAATTCGGATGAATCGCCTTTGCGTAACGCATCGCCCAACTCCTGATTCATCACCAATAATTCGAAGACGCCAACTCGGCCTCGATACCCTGTCATATTGCAGCGATGGCAGCCGACCGCACGGTGAAACCGAATGTTACTCGACTCATCACTCAGCAAACGCTGGACCCAGATCCTGTCGCCATCTTCAAGCGAATGCTCTTGCTTGCAGGTATCGCATAATTTTCTAACAAGCCGCTGCGCCACCAACGCGCGTAGCGCGGTTGCCGCTAGAAAGCCCTCTACGCCCATATCGACGAGACGTATCGCACTCGCGAGCGCATCGTTTGTATGGAGCGTCGAAAGCACAAGGTGGCCGGTCATTGCAGCACGAAGTGCGATGTCGGCTGTTTCGCTATCGCGGATTTCGCCCACCATCAGAATGTCGGGGTCTTGACGCAATGCAGAGCGCAACACGCGTGCAAAATTTAATTCGATTTTATCGTTAACCTGAACTTGATTAATTCGCTGCAGCTTGTATTCGACTGGATCTTCAACCGAGATTATTTTCTTATCGACTACGTTGAGCTCCTGCAGGGCACCGTAGAGTGTTGTTGTCTTTCCACTTCCCGTCGGGCCTGTTACGAGTATCAATCCGTGTGGCATTTGAATGAGCCGCCTAAAACGCGTAAGCATCTCTTTCGGCATCCCGACGTCGTCCAAGTCGGTGACGCCTGCAGTCTGATCGAGGAGTCTCATCACTACAGATTCGCCATTGGCAATTGGCATCGTCGACAGCCGCACGTCGAGTTTTCGTCCTTTAACCAAAACGCTAAAGCGTCCATCCTGCGGTAATCGCTTCTCTGAGATATCGAGGCTCGAAAGAAGCTTTAATCTCAGTACTAACGCAGAGGCTATACGCTTCTCCTTCATGACCTGCTCTTGCAGCAAACCATCGATGCGCTGGCGTATTCTCAACACATTCTCATCCGGCTCGATATGGATGTCTGATGCGCGAACCTGCACCGCATCCTCAAAAATAGATTGCAGCAGTTTTACAACCGGCGCCTCGCTGTCATCAGCGCCAAGCGCCATCGCCGCGAGGTCGAACTGACCGTCCGCTAGCTCGCCATCGAGTTCTTCTGCGAAGCTCGCAATCTCATCGGTACGCCGGTAGACGAGGTCGAGCGTATTGAGCAACTCCGTTGCATTGACTACCGCAGGTGTGATCGGTCTTTGCAGAAGGCGTTCAAGCTCATCGCTTGCGAAGATATCCATGGGGTCCTTCATGCCGACGAGAAAGTCTATTCCTCGATCTTCAAGCACGATTGCGCCATAGCGGCGTGCATGACTCTCTCGCAGACTGAGTACGAGCTGAGAATCAAATTCAAAACTGCTGAGATCAACGTAGCTGAGCTGCAGCTGCTCGGCGAGCGTCATCAGCATCGCCTCTTCCTCTACATACCCAAGGCTCACAGCGACTTGACCAAAGGGTGCGCCACTCTCGGCCTGCTGTCGGAGCACACTCTCAATCTGCTCTTTGGTTATCAAGCCTTTCTGGAGTAATAATTCGCCAAGGTATGTTTTAAGCCGTGCGATAACCATAAGCTAAGCCGATTTGATTTCTATTTGACTCGGCACTAAGACCGAGTGACTGCTTTGTGTTCAGGCATTCACTGGGCGGCGAGCGCTGCAACCCTTTCTTCGCTGCTTCTCCGCAAGCCGACACTCAGGCTTGCGCCCTTGAGAGCCTGCTCATAAGACTGTTTTGCAACACTTATGTTGCCCAGACGGTCATTTGCAACTGCATAGCCATACCACCACCTGGTTTGACTTCCATCAAACTGAAGGAGCTGCCGGTAGTTCTGCATGGCACCAACAAAGTCGCCTGCACCGAGTTGCGCACTGGCGAGCAGTTCATGGTATTCGAGATCTGAGCGTGGCTCAGGTGCCCGCGCTGAAAGTAGATCTGCTGCACTTTCGTAATTTTTGTCGGCAATCAGAAAGCGCGCCTTGGCCTTCTTAAAGCCACTGTGATTCGGCGCGATGGAGAGGCCCGCATCGGCCAACGTCCCAGCGCGCGCTGTCTGACCCCTGCTCAAGAGGAGTTTAATGAGCGTTTCTCGCGACTGGTGTGCTGCAGGCGCGGCGCGCACATGCGAGCTTAATGCTTCAAATGCCGCGTCTTCGTTACCATTGGCAAGCAGCTTGAGTCCATTTTGCACTTGAATGACATCGACCTCATTCGCACTCAACTCATCAGAGCTGCGAATCGTTTGCGGCCTGTCCAGCGCAGTTGTCGGCTGCGCAGTTGTATTCGCTACTATCGCATTTTCCTGCGCCTTTTGTTCCGCTCGGGAAGGCGCGTCGGTTTTGGCTTCGCGTAGATCGATTTCGGCCTGACTCGATTCGCTTATAAGTGGCTCGGTTGCCGCTTGCAGTACCGGCGGCTCGGACAAAGGCTCTGACAAGGATTCTGCCACGGTTTCTGACACGGGTTTTGTCAGAGGCTCTTCGGCTGCCAGCTGCCTCTCGTTCTCAGTCAAAACACCTAGAGAATCACTTGCAGTGCGCGCCTCGCCCAACTGCGGTTCGACTGCCGCAGCCACACTCGCGGGCGTACTTACACCCCCGACCGAAGAGACAACCGTCTCCGCTGGAATCGCGATTGCAACCTCGGACGTTCTCGTCCCCGAACCGAAAAACCAAATACCCGCCATCATCGCTGCAGACGCGGCCAAACCAACGCCAATTGGGAGCCAACGAGCCCTTGGCCTCGCTGCGGAGGGCTGTGCTGGCTTAAGACTCTCCCCGCTGGCAGTGAGCGCTTCGCCAGCTCGCCGCTGATCGAGGTCTCGTAACATGTCATTAACCAAACTCATAATCTAAACCCGCCAAAGAAAAAGGCAGCAGCGATGCCGATAATTGCGACTAGCACCGCAGCGATACTCGGCGCAGTGCTCTGGGAAGGTAATTCGACGCCATCGGTATCCAGCGCGGAGGTTCGTATGTGCGATTCATCGACACGCCGCTCGCCTTTACCAAAAGCAACCATTAGCGCCTTGTGCGCAATAATGTTGACGAGGCGCGGGATACCTCGGCTCACACTGATTAGAAGATCGATCGATTTCGTGGTAAAGATCGCGTGTCCATTGTGACCCGCCATCGCTAATCGGTGGTTTATATAACGATCCACGCCCTCTCTATCGAGCGCCACTAGATCGAATGAGAATGTGATTCGCTGCCTTAATTGTCGTAAAGTAATTTTATTCAGAATCACATCTATTTCGGGCTGTGCAAAAAGAATAACTTGCAAGAGTTTCGCCTTCTCGGTTTCGATATTCGTCAAAAGTCGCAATGCCTCTAGTGTTTCTTCGGGCATGGCATGCGCTTCATCAATAAACAAAACGACTTTACGGCCCTGCCCAGCCCTCTCGACAAGTCGATTAGTAATCTCCTTAAGCAGCGAGTGATGATCGATATCCGGACTGGCTTCTAATCCGATTTCCTCTGCGAAGGCGAGAAAGAGTCCCTTGGGACTCAGTATCGGATTGGGAATATAAGCCGTTTCAAAATTTCTTTCGTCTTCGCTAAGCGTGTTCAACACTTTGCGACAGAGAATAGTTTTACCAGTCCCCACTTCACCAACTACTTTCATGAACCCTTCACCGTTCATGATCGACACCATAAGCATATTGTAGGCTGCATGATGGCTAGCCATATTGAGAAAGAAGTGCGTGTTCGGCGTCAGCGTAAACGGCAGTTCTTTAAGACCAAAATGCTGTAGGTACATTACTTCTATCCCTAACGCGATCTAATTATTCACAAAAGGATCTATCGCTCTATTGAGTTCGCGAAAGCGCTCTTTGCTCTGTTCTAGCACCGTTCGATCGCCAGTCTCATTTGCAATAATCGGCTTAAGAAGAATAATAAATTCGCTCTTAACCGATTGGATCTGCTTCTGCTCTAACGCGTTTCCGAGCAACGGTACTCGGCTTACGCCCGGCGGTCCTGCAGTCTCGTTAACATTGCGTTCAAACGCCAAACCACCCAGCACCACGATCCTGCCGTTCGTCGCCTTGATGACACTATCTATTTCACGAGTCGAGGTAAGTGCTAGCGGGACTGTCTGTCCGGCGATGCTCTTAGTTTGGGAGTCGACCGCGCTGATTATCGGATGAACGTGAAGCGTTATCTCGCCGTTAGCCGAAATCTGCGGCGTTATATCCATTGAGATGCCGGAGAAAAATTGCTGGAGATTGTTATTAGCGTTCACGGTCGTGTTGTTGACCGAGGCGATCGTAGTTGTGTCGGCCTGGGTCTGGAAAAATTCCTGTGCGCCGTCTTGAAAAACCGCTTTCTGGTTGTTGAGCACTCGAAGCTGAGGACTCGAAATAACCTGTGTGGTGCCGCGGGTCTGGAGGAGCTGAAAGACGGCATCAAAGTCGCTGAAGTTGGTAGAAAACTGCAATGGGTTCGAAATACCTTCAATTCCCCTATCGCCCGAAAGTAGCTGCGCAGCTTGTTCATTACTGCTGCCTAACAACCCTTCGGCGTCGCCACGAAAGGCCCCAGAGCCCGCAACCGGATCATTCGCTTCACGTCCAAACGTATTAAAATCCAAGGCATACTGGAACCCTTTGTTTAGCACTACTTCTAAAAACTGCACTTGAATAATGACTTCTCGGCGCAAACTTTCCTGCGCCGTTTTGATAAACGCTTCTACACGCTCGAGTTCCTTAGGAAACGCGGTAACGATTACAATGCCAGTCAGCGGCTGCACAAGAACGCTGCGCCCCTCCTCGGTGACTGTTGATTGATTCTGTCCACCGAAACTTCCAGCCTGACCGCCCTGACCATTGCCATTGCTTTCGACACCAATAAGATTTGTGATTGCGGTTTCGAGATCTGACCAAAAATCGGTCGACGTCGACGTCGAAATTTGACCACCCGCACCGCCGCCCAAACCCATCCCTCCGCCGAGGCCACCGCCTATGCCGCGATTGTTCTGATTAAGGAAGCCACCATTCAAGCCGCCAGCGCCGCCACCAAAACTGCCGTCTAAGCCGTTGAAGCCGCCACCGACTCCTGCTCCGAAACCGCCGAGGCCACCAGCATTGCCGCCACCGCCGATACCCTGATTGCTGCCGCTGTTGACTTGTATATTGGAACTGCCGAAGCGCTGAACGTTCAGGTAATCGATTGTGAACTGTTGGGTGCGCAGGCCGCCGGTTCTTACGGTATAGATATTCCCTCGTCGAGTGATGTCTAAGCTGTACAGATCGGCAACAGTGTCCATTGCCTCCTGTATCGTTACACCAGGAAGGCTAAGGTTAATCATCACCTCAACATCTTCGCTGATGGCGACCCCGTAATCGGTTCCTGCGACCAAGCTGTTAAAAAATTCTGGCGCAGGCATGTTTGGCGCAATGATCGTAACTCGCTCCTCCACCGGCGTGAGGAGAGCTTCATCGAGAGAAAGAGAGGGCAGCAACTCGTTCAGTATTTCATCGCTCGTGCCGGTAGCAATCTCTGGCGACTCCTGCACCGCCGCTTCTTCAAACACGCTCTGTATTTTCTCAATAACTTCGGTATCGGGCGTCGAAGCCGGCTGCGTTGCGCAGCTTGAAAGCACAAAGGCGCTCCACAACAACAAGGTTTTATTTAACCACTTAAGCACTAGATCGCTCCCGCTTCTTATTTTTTCCGCAACGCAGCGCGCGTCGCTTTTTAACTATGACCGGATGCCGATCATCATCGTTCAACAGTTTTTATCACCGATCCGAAAGCCGCCACACTCTGGCGCTCGCCCTCGATCTCTAGCTCAACGCCGGTTGCGTTAATCGCAACAATCTCGGCGCCATCGACTACAGAGCCAATAGAGACCTGTACGCCATTTACGATTGCCATTGGCGCCTGTTCGCTTGCGCGAACGAAGCCCACAGTAAAGAGCTGTTGGCTAGTCTCAGGTTTAGATGTCGGCTCTCCCCGAGTAGGTGAAGAAGACAAAATGGGTTTTGTTGGATCGTTGAGAATTTCACCGTCAACTCTAATCTGGCCATGCGATGAACTCACCGCCACAGTTAGCATTGCGGCGGCGGTTGCTAAGCGACTTGAGAGTGTTAGGCGCATGAAAAGTGACTTAGGC
>JALRKV010000099.1 GCA_023254735.1 Pseudomonadales bacterium
AGAAATCACGCGCCGAGCCACCGTAAGTCTCTGCGCAAACCTTCGTCAGTGCCGCAGTCAATGTTGTCTTGCCATGGTCAACGTGTCCGATCGTACCGACGTTTACGTGAACCTTACTTCTTTCGAATTTTTCCTTAGCCACAATATCACCTCATCTTGCTAAATTAATTTGTAGTTACTGGCTTACGCCTTGATGATCGCATCCGCGATGTTACCTGGCACGATAGCGTATTTATCGAATTCCATCGTGTAGGTAGCGCGGCCCTGCGTCGCAGAGCGGAGATCGGTCGAGTAACCGAACATCTCTGCCAGAGGCACTTCAGCGTTAACGACTTTGCCCGAAGGACTGTCGCTCATGCCTTGTACCATGCCACGGCGGCGGTTTAAGTCGCCCATTACGTCGCCCATGTAATCTTCTGGTGTTACCACCTCGACTTTCATGATCGGCTCCAGAAGCGCAGGGTCGGCTTCGAGCGCGCCCTTCTTCAGAGCTAGCGAGCCCGCAATCTTAAACGCCATTTCGCTTGAGTCGACATCGTGGAACGAGCCGTCAAACAACGTCACACGCATTGCGAGTAAAGGATAGCCAGCGAGACAGCCATTCTTCATCTGCTCCTGGACGCCCTTATCCACCGCAGGGATGTATTCGCGAGGAATAACACCACCAACGATTTCGTTCACAAATTCGTATTCTGCATCTGGATCCAGAGGCTCTAGGCGGAGTACAACGTGTCCATACTGACCGCGACCACCAGACTGTTTAACGTGCTTACCCTGCACTTCAACAGTCTTGCGAATTGTTTCGCGGTAGGCGACCTGAGGCTTACCAATGTTCGCCTCAACGCTGAACTCACGGCGCATACGATCGACGAGAACGTCGAGGTGAAGCTCACCCATGCCCGAGATAATTGTCTGACCGGATTCTTCGTCTGTCTCTACGCGGAAAGACGGATCTTCCTGTGCGAGCTTGCCAAGAGCGATACCCATTTTTTCTTGGTCCGCTTTTGATTTAGGCTCCACAGCAACCGAGATAACCGGCTCTGGGAATTCCATCTTTTCGAGAGTAACGATGCGGTCGAGAGCGCAGAGCGTCTCACCGGTTGTTACGTCTTTAAGACCAATCGCGGCGGCGATATCGCCCGCAAGCACTTCTTTGATCTCTTCGCGCGAGTTCGCATGCATCTGCACCATACGACCGACACGCTCTTTTTTCGTCTTGATTGGGTTGTACACCGAGTCACCTGAATTCAGCTGACCGGAGTAAACACGGAAGAACGTCAAGGTACCGACGAAGGGGTCTGTTGCAATTTTGAAGGCAAGCGCCGCGAAGGGGGCTTTGTCTTCAACTTCGCAATTAACCACTGTGCCGTCTTCGAGCGTTCCCTCGATAGCCTTAACTTCGGTAGGCGCAGGCATGTAATCAACGACTCCGTCGAGAACAGCTTGCACTCCTTTATTCTTAAAAGCGGAGCCGCAGAACGTTGGGACGATTTCGCTCGCGAGTGTGCGGATACGAATACCCTTCATGATTTGCTCTTCGCTTAGCTCGCCCTCTTCCAAGTAAAGGTCCATCAACTCTTCATTTGCTTCAGCGGCGCTCTCGACGAGCCACTCACGCCATTTTGCTGCTTCGGCTTCCATGTCCGCAGGAATGTCTTCGTAAGTGAAAGAAGTACCTTGATCGTCTTCGCTCCAGCGAATCGTCTTCATCTTTACGAGGTCGACGACGCCCTTAAACTCGTCCTCAGCGCCGATGGCGAGCTGCATAGGAACGGGGTTAGCACCGAGACGATCTTTAACCTGCCCAACCACCTTCAGGAAATCCGCACCTGCGCGGTCCATCTTGTTAACGAAGATCATACGAGGAACTCCGTAGCGGTTGGCTTGGCGCCAAACAGTTTCAGTCTGTGGCTGCACACCTGATGAACCACACAGCACGACGACAGCGCCATCGAGTACACGCAGCGAGCGCTCTACTTCGATTGTGAAGTCAACGTGTCCGGGAGTATCGATAATGTTAATTCGATGCTCGTCGTACTGCTTGTCCATGCCGCTCCAGAAACAAGTAGTCGCGGCGGAAGTAATAGTAATTCCGCGCTCCTGCTCTTGCTCCATCCAGTCCATCGTCGCGGCGCCATCATGCACCTCACCGATCTTGTGGGAGACGCCCGTATAAAACAGAACGCGTTCGGTAGTCGTAGTTTTGCCCGCGTCAACGTGAGCAACGATGCCGATATTGCGATAACGACTCAATGGGTGTTTTCTGGCCACAGCTTATGTCCTCAGTAGGAGTGTTTGTTTAGAAACGGTAATGCGAGAATGCGCGGTTGGCTTCAGCCATACGGTGCACGTCTTCACGCTTACGAACCGCGCTACCGCGGCCTTCTGACGCGTCGAAAATTTCGCCGGCAAGACGAAGATCCATCGACTTCTCACCGCGCTTGCGCGAATGCTCAACGAGCCAGCGCATCGCGAGTGCGTTGCGACGCTCTACGCGCACTTCAACGGGCACCTGATAGGTAGCACCACCTACGCGACGCGATTTAACCTCGACCATTGGCGCGATCGCCTCGAGCGCCTTCTCGAAAACTTCGAGAGGATCTGCATTAGTCTTCGCGGCAACAACATCAAGCGCACCGTAAACGATCTTCTCGGCTACTGACTTCTTGCCGTCGACCATCACGTGGTTCATAAATTTCGCGAGGATGATGTTTCCGAACTTAGGATCGGGCAGTATTTCGCGTTTTGCGACAACTCTTCTTCTTGGCATTTTCGTATGACCTCAGTGTTTATTCAGGGAAATCTAGGATTCACTGCGTAGGAATTTCGCAGTTACCTAGCCTTACTCTCTCTCGTCAGAGCTGTGACGAGCCGCGCATCCTTGCGCTTGTCTTTGATCTACCTCGCCATGCGAGGGTGGGCCTATGACACTGCCCTAGCTCAAAATTCTTCCTGCAACAAAGGCGCTGTCGACGAGTCGGTAGCGCCACGCTCACCTTATTGTGAGCTCTCTGCAGAATCTGGGAGACCTTTTACTTCGCTCGCCAGTTCGCTCGATATTTGCTTACTGGCTTGCTTGTTTTAACTCGCTTACTTGGACCTAACTCTTGGGTCGCTTAGCACCGTACTTAGAACGGCCCTGGCGACGATCAGCAACGCCCGACGTATCGAGGCTACCGCGCACGGTGTGATAGCGCACACCCGGAAGGTCTTTTACACGACCACCGCGGATAAGCACGACCGAGTGCTCTTGAAGGTTGTGGCCTTCACCGCCAATATAAGAGGAAACCTCGTAGCCGTTAACCAGACGCACACGACAAACCTTACGCAAAGCCGAGTTAGGCTTCTTAGGCGTCGTTGTATAAACACGAGTACATACACCGCGCTTCTGGGGTGAACCCTGGAGGGCTGGCACGTCGCTTTTCGATACTTTGCTTCTGCGACCCTTACGTACTAACTGGTTAATCGTTGCCATTGTCTGGTCAAACCTCTGTGACTAGTTTGCATAAGCTAACTAGCTAATATTAATAAACATCGTCAGATCACCTACTTCCGATCGACGCGCTCGCGTGGCCTAAAACACGTCCCGTGAAGGGGTTTTGCCTAGGCGCACGACAGACGGCTTTACGACAGCCGACTAAAAGGAGTGCGGATTCTAAAGACCACACTCCTCTGAGTCAACCGTTATACGCGAACTCGCTCGAAAGCGCGCTCGCCGCAAATCACTAGGCGTCAGCGCCTGCGTTTTGCATTTCTTCTTTTAACGCTTCGCTCAACGCTGCTTCGACGTCGCTTGCGCTGACCGAGTCAGACGCCGCATTTTCGGCATACGCCTTCTTACGCGCCGCGTGATACGCGAGTCCTGTACCCGCAGGGATCAAGCGACCAACAACGACGTTCTCTTTGAGGCCGCGCAGGAAGTCACGCTTTCCTGTAACCGCCGCTTCAGTGAGTACGCGTGTCGTCTCTTGGAACGAGGCCGCCGAGATAAACGACTCAGTTGCCAGCGAGGCTTTAGTAATACCGAGCAACATGCGCTCGAATTTCGCCTCCGACTTCCCTTCTTCGCGAAGGTTGTCATTAACCTCGAGAACCTGAGTATAGGTAAGCTGCTCGCCCTTGATGAGATGTGACTCACCTGGATCCGTGACTTCAACCTTACGCAGCATCTGACGAACAATGACTTCGATGTGCTTATCGTTAATACGAACACCCTGCAGGCGGTAAACATCTTGCACTTCGTTGACGATATACTGCGCGAGCGCTTCGACGCCCTTGAGGCGTAGGATATCGTGTGGCGCAGGTGGGCCTTCAGATACAACCTCACCCTTCTCGATGTATTCACCTTCGAAAACAGTCATTGTGCGCCACTTGGGAATAAGCACCTCGTAATGATCGCTGCCGTCGATTGGGTTGATTCCATCCTTTGGCGTTATCACAAGGCGACGCTTACCCTTGGTTTCTTTGCCGTAGCTAACCGTTCCAGAAATTTCAGCGAGGATCGCAGGCTCTTTTGGCTTGCGCGCTTCGAACAAGTCGGCAACACGCGGTAGACCACCCGTGATATCTCGAGTCTTCGAGCCCTCTTGCGGAATTCGCGCAACGACGTCACCGATGTTCAGCGCCGCGCCATCTTTCAATGAAACGATTGAGCCCGCTGGCAAGAAATAGTGTGCTGGGTGCGTAGTGCCCGGAAGGCAGATTTCCTTGCCCTTCTTATCAACCACTGTGACCGCAGGACGCAGTTCTTTCGCTGAAGAAGAACGCTCGTTCGGGTCGATGACTGAGATGCTAGAGAGACCTGTGATTTCATCGGTCTGTTCGCGAACGGTAATACCCTCTTCCATGGCGCTGAATGCAACCATACCTGCCACTTCCGATACGATCGGATGCGTGTGGGGATCCCAAGTCGCGACGATTTGTCCGGCTTCGACCGCAGTGTTTTTACCGATAGTAATCAGCGCGCCGTAGGGGAGCTTGTAACGCTCGCGCTCGCGGCCCTGAGTATCGTCTACGATAAGCTCACCCGAACGCGAGACCACGACGAGTTCGCCTTTGACGTTCTCAACAGTCTTCATGTTATGCAGGTGAACCGTACCCGTGTTCTTTACCTGAACACTGTCGTTCGCTGTTGCTCGTGATGCAGCACCACCGATGTGGAAGGTACGCATCGTGAGCTGTGTGCCAGGCTCTCCGATCGACTGCGCTGCAATAACGCCGATCGCCTCACCAACATTGACCTGATGTCCACGCGCAAGATCGCGACCGTAACATGTCGAGCAGATGCCAAAACGGGTTGCACAAGTGATTGGCGAACGCACATAGACCTTATCGATGCCGTTAGCATCGAACACTTCTACCAAGCGCTCATTGATCAGCGTACCGCTTTCTGCGATGACTTCACCAGTCTCCTCATTCGTTACATCAGCAGCCAGCGTTCGACCTAGAACGCGATCACCCAGTGGCGCGATGATGTCGCCGCCCTCGATGATTGGCGCCATAGTGAGACCCTCCTCAGTACCGCAGTCCAGCTCGGTAACAACGAGATCCTGAGAGATATCAACCAAACGGCGAGTGAGGTAGCCCGAGTTCGCAGTCTTCAATGCCGTATCCGCAAGTCCCTTACGGGCACCGTGCGTCGAGGTGAAGTACTGTGAAACGCTGAGCCCTTCGCGGAAGTTAGCCGTAATCGGAGTCTCAATGATCGAGCCGTCCGGACGCGCCATCAGACCACGCATACCCGCGAGCTGACGAATTTGCGCGGGGGAGCCACGAGCGCCCGAATCCGCGTAGATATAAACCGAGTTAAACGACTCTTGCTGCTCTTCTTCGCCGTCCTTGTTGATCACGGATTCCGTAGAGAGGCCTTCCATCATTGACTTGGCAACGACGTCGTTTGCGCGTGACCAGATATCGATAACTTTGTTGTATTTCTCTCCTTGCGTAACAAGGCCCGAGGCAAACTGATTCTCAATTTCTTCGACTTCGTTATTCGCCTGGCCGATGATAGCCGCTTTCTCGTCAGGGATAACAAAGTCGTTAACGCCAATAGACGAACCCGAGCGAGTCGAATACTTATAACCTGTGTACATTAGTTGGTCCGCGAAGATAACCGTCTCTTTCAGGCCAACGTTTCGATAACAAGCGTTCAATATTCCAGAGATTTGCTTCTTAGCCATCTTCTGGTTGACCATCGAGAACGGGAGACCCTTAGGCACAATGTTGGATAGCAAAACGCGACCCACAGTCGTGTCGACAATCGCGGTTTTAGCCACGAACTCGCCGTCTTCGTTCTTCTCATAATCAGTTATGCGAGCTTTAATGCGCGCCTGCAGGTGGACGTTTCCAGAATCATATGCACGCTGCACTTCTTTCGCATCAGCGAATGTCATGCCCTCGCCCTTTGCGTTGACGCGCGAACGAGTCATGTAATAAAGACCCAACACTACGTCTTGCGAAGGAACGATGATTGGCTCACCGTTCGCTGGCGCGAGAATGTTATTTGTCGACATCATTAGCGTGCGCGCTTCGAGCTGCGCTTCGAGCGTCAACGGAACGTGAACCGCCATTTGGTCGCCGTCGAAGTCCGCGTTGTAGGCCGCACAAACGAGAGGATGCAACTGAATCGCTTTACCCTCAATTAATACTGGCTCAAACGCCTGAATACCAAGGCGATGAAGAGTCGGTGCACGGTTTAGCAGGACTGGGTGCTCGCGAATGACTTCGGCGAGGATATCCCACACCTCAGCAGTTTCGCGCTCTACCATTTTCTTGGCGGCCTTAATCGTTGTGGCGAGGCCACGACGCTCCAGCTTACCGAAAATAAACGGCTTGAAGAGTTCGAGTGCCATTTTCTTAGGCAGTCCGCACTGGTGCAAACGCAGCGTAGGTCCGACCACAATAACCGAGCGGCCCGAATAATCTACGCGCTTGCCGAGCAAGTTCTGACGGAAGCGGCCCTGCTTGCCTTTAATCATATCGGCGAGCGATTTGAGAGGACGCTTGTTAGAGCCCGTAATCGCGCGTCCGCGGCGGCCGTTGTCGAGCAGAGCATCTACCGCTTCTTGCAGCATGCGCTTCTCATTTCGCACGATGATGTCAGGCGCGTTGAGATCAAGCAGGCGCTTGAGGCGGTTGTTGCGGTTAATCACGCGGCGATAAAGGTCGTTGAGGTCAGAGGTCGCAAATCGACCGCCATCGAGAGGCACGAGAGGACGCAGGTCTGGCGGCAGAACCGGCAGAACATTCATCACCATCCACTCGGGCTTGTTACCAGACTCCGCGAATGCTTCGAGAAGCTTAAGGCGCTTCGATAGTTTCTTGAGTTTGGTCTCAGAATTTGTCGCTGGAATCTCCTCACGAAGACGCGCAACTTCGGCGTCGACTTCGAGGTCTTTCATCAGCGCTTGGATTGCCTCGGCGCCCATCTTGGCGTCGAATTCGTCGCTGAACTCTTCCATCGCTTCGAAGTACTGCTCGTCGTTAAGCAGCTGCCCTTTTTCGAGATTCGTCATGCCGGGATCGGTCACAACAAAAGACTCAAAATAAAGGATGCGCTCGATGTCGCGAAGCGTCATATCGAGGAGCAAGCCTATGCGAGAAGGCAAGGATTTGAGGAACCAAATGTGTGCAACAGGACTTGCCAGTTCGATGTGTCCCATACGGTCACGGCGAACCTTCGAAAGCGCTACTTCGACGCCGCATTTTTCGCAAATGACGCCGCGATGCTTAAGTCGCTTGTACTTACCGCACAGGCACTCGTAGTCTTTTGTCGGGCCGAAAATTTTGGCGCAGAACAAACCATCGCGCTCAGGCTTGAATGTCCTATAGTTAATTGTCTCTGGCTTTTTCACTTCGCCGAATGACCACGCTCTGATCATCTCCGGAGACGCGAGACCGATGCGAATGGAGTCAAATTCATCCGATGGTGACTGAGACTTCAACAACCCTAGTAGGTCTTTCATTCTAGATCCTCCACCTGACGCGGGTTACGCGCCACGGCTTTAATATTCACTAATTCTTGCGTTTTAGCTCGCTTAACGAACCGACATAGACGTCAGCTTATTTGCTGACATCCAACTCCATGTCGATTGCAAGAGACCGAATCTCTTTCAAGAGAACGTTAAACGACTCAGGCATACCAGGCTCCATACGATGATCGCCGTCGACAATGTTTTTATACATCTTAGTACGGCCCGCAACGTCGTCAGACTTCACGGTTAGCATCTCTTGCAGCGTATAGGCGGCGCCGTAGGCCTCGAGCGCCCACACTTCCATTTCTCCGAAGCGCTGGCCGCCGAACTGAGCTTTACCACCAAGCGGTTGCTGCGTAACGAGGCTGTAGCTACCTGTCGAACGCGCGTGCATCTTGTCATCGACCAAGTGATTGAGCTTAAGCATGTACATAATGCCGACGGTGACTTTGCGATCGAACTCTTCACCTGTGCGACCGTCGCGCAGAGTAACCTGACCACTCTCGTCGATACCCGCAAGCTCAAGCATGCCTTTAATCTCGGTCTCTGCTGCACCATCGAACACAGGTGTCGCCATTGGCACACCAGCGCGGAGGTTGTTCGCAAGCTCGAGAATCTCGTCATCGCTAAAGCTCTTGAGGTCCTCTTGCTTGTCGCCGATTTTGTTGTAAACCTCGGTCAATAGCTTGCGAACGTCAGCGGCCTTTTTCTGTGAGTCGAGCATCTCGCCAATGCGGTTGCCGAGTCCCTTAGCTGCCGCTCCGAGGTGAGTCTCGAGAATCTGACCCACGTTCATGCGTGACGGAACACCTAGCGGATTGAGCACGATATCTACCGGTTCACCGCTTTCATCGTAAGGCATATCTTCAACGGGCATGATCACTGAGATCACACCTTTGTTACCATGACGACCAGCCATCTTATCGCCCGGCTGAATGCGACGCTTGATCGCGAGGTAAACCTTAACGATCTTGAGTACGCCAGGTGCGAGATCATCGCCCTGCGTTAGCTTGCCGCGCTTATCCTCGTAGCGCGCGTCTAACTCGGCGCGACGTTCTTTGAGTTGCTCCTCGGCACGCTCTAACTGCTTGTTGAGCGCGTCATCGGATAGTCGAAGCTTGAACCAGTCTTCACGCGGAAGATCCGCTAGATAAGCAGCCGTGACTTTCTGCCCCTTCTTGAGCTTGGGGCCACCGGCAACGACTTTATTCAGCAATGCCTTTTCAAGGCGCTCGTAGGTGGCGCCCTGAACAATGCGGAACTCGTCTTCGATATCTTTACGTACTTTTTTCAGCTGCGATTCTTCGATCTCTATCGCGCGCTTGTCTTTCTCGAGCCCGTCTCGCGTGAACACCTGCACATCGATCACTGTACCGGTAACGCTCGTCGGGACGCGCTGTGACGTATCTTTTACGTCCGATGCCTTCTCACCGAATATCGCACGCAGGAGTTTCTCTTCGGGCGTGAGCTGCGTCTCGCCTTTGGGAGTTACCTTGCCGACCAATATGTCGCCCGCACTAACTTCAGCGCCGATGTAGACGATTCCCGACTCGTCGAGTTTACTTAAAGCACCCTCGCCCACATTCGGAATATCTGCCGTGATTTCTTCAGCACCCAATTTAGTATCGCGAGCGACACAGGTTAGCTCCTGAATGTGAATAGTCGTGAATCGGTCTTCTTTGACTACTCGTTCCGAAATAAGGATCGAGTCTTCGAAGTTGTAGCCGTTCCAAGGCATAAACGCGATGCGCATATTCTGGCCGAGCGCGAGCTCACCCATGTCGATCGAAGGACCGTCGGCGAGAATATCCCCGCGAGACACGATATCGCCTTCTTTAACGAGTGGTTTTTGGCTAATACACGTGTTCTGGTTTGAGCGGGTGTATTTAGTCAGGTTATAGATGTCTACACCTGCTTCGCCCGCGTCAGTTTCCTCGTCGTTAACACGCACAATTATGCGGGCGCCATCGACACTTTCGATCACGCCACCGCGGAAGGCTACCTCACACACACCTGAGTCGGCGGCGACATTGCGCTCCATGCCGGTGCCGACGAGCGGCTTCTCAGTCTTAAGCGTAGGCACAGCCTGGCGCTGCATGTTCGAACCCATCAATGCGCGGTTCGCGTCATCGTGCTCGAGGAACGGAATCAATGCGGCGGCAACAGATACCATCTGTTGAGGCGCAACGTCCATATAGTCCACTTCTTCGCGTGGCTTGAGCGTGGTCTCACCCTTGTAGCGAACTGTTACTAGCGTATCGACAAAGCCGCCTTTCTTATCAAGAGGCGCGCTTGCTTGCGCAATAACGAAATCGCTTTCGTCGATCGCAGACAGATAATCGATCTCGTCTGTCACCTTATTCTTGACGACTTTACGATAAGGGCTTTCGAGGAAGCCATAGTGATTCGTACGTGCGTAAGTCGCGAGCGAGTTAATTAGACCGATGTTTGGTCCCTCTGGCGTCTCGATCGGGCATACACGCCCGTAGTGAGTCGGGTGAACGTCGCGCACTTCGAAGCCTGCGCGCTCGCGGGTCAGACCACCTGGACCGAGAGCCGAAACGCGACGCTTGTGCGTGACCTCAGACAATGGATTGTTCTGATCCATAAACTGAGAAAGCTGGCTCGAACCGAAGAACTCTTTGATAGCCGCAGCAACGGGCTTTGCGTTGATCATATCCTGCGGCATGAGACCTTCGGAGTCGGCCATGCTCAGACGCTCTTTCACAGCGCGTTCTACGCGGACCAAACCAACGCGGAACTGATTCTCCGCCATCTCGCCAACGGAGCGAATGCGGCGGTTACCTAGGTGATCGATGTCATCTACAGAGCCGAAACCATTGCGGATACCCACGAGTGTCTTGAGCACGTCGACGATATCGTCTCGATCAAGTACCGCAGATCCTTCTGTCTCCTGACGGCCTAGGCGACGGTTAAACTTCATCCGGCCAACAGCCGAAAGATCGTAGCGCTCAGGTGAGAAGAATAGGTTTGCGAATAGGTTCTCCGCCGATTCTTTTGTCGGTGGCTCACCCGGACGCATCATGCGATAGATTTCCACCATCGCCTCCAGTTTAGAGGTGGTGTTATCGATACGCAGCGTGTCCGATACGAATGGACCACAGTCCAGGTCGTTCGTGTAAATAGTTTGGAATTCCGTAACACCCTGCTCGACCAATTCCGCGAGCATATCGCGTGTGATCTCGGCGTTACATGGGAATATTATTTCCCCAGTTTCTTGATTCACAACGTCAGCCGCAAGCGCTTCGCCCACAAGGAAGTCCTCGGTAACGATGAGATCTTTAAGCTTTGCTGTTTCCATCTGACGAACGTGGCGACTCGTAATACGTCGGCCGTTCTCAACGATGACAGCTCCCTTCTTGTCGGTGATATCGAAATTAAGCACTTCGCCACGCAGACGTGCAGGGATGAGTTGAAGCGAGAAGCTTGGCTCCTTGCCTTTGATAATCTTAAAGGTATTGTTCTCGTAGAAAGCCTCGAGGATTTCCTGCGAGGAATAACCTAGCGCACGCATGAGCACTGTCGCCGGCAACTTACGACGACGGTCGATACGAACGTAGACCATGTCCTTCGGGTCAAACTCAAAGTCTAGCCATGACCCACGGTAAGGAATCACGCGCGCAGAGTAGAGCAATTTGCCCGAGCTGTGCGTCTTGCCGCGATCGTGATCAAAGAACACGCCAGGAGAACGATGCAACTGAGAGACAACTACGCGCTCGGTGCCGTTAATGACGAATGTTCCAGAATCGGTCATCAATGGGATTTCGCCCATATAGACTTCTTGCTCTTTGATATCCTTAATGGTCTGAGTAGTCGATTCCTTATCATAAAGGATCAACCTTACTTTCACTCTTAAGGACACCGAATAGGTAGAACCGCGCAATTGACACTCTTTCACGTCGAATACCGGCTTACCAAGCTCATAGCTCACATACTCGAGTACAGCTTTGCCCGAATAGCTGACGATCGGGAAAACGGACTTAAACGCAGCATGAAGACCTTGGTCTTTGCGCGCATCGAGAGGGCTGTCTAACTGTGTAAACTGTCTATAGGAATCGACTTGTATAGATAAGAGGTACGGTATATCCATAGCACTTGGCAGTTTGCCGAAGTTCTTACGGATTCGTTTTTTCTCTGTATACGAATAGGCCATTGCTGTGTTCCTAGCGTTGCGTACTAGTGAGGTACTGAGGGTGTAGAAGTCTTACAACGACGAACACCGGATGCAGAAATCTGCATCCGGTGAGCATCGGTTTTAAGCTTAAGCAGTTTACTTAAGCTCAACTGTGGCGCCAGCCTCTTCGAGAGCTTTCTTAGCTTCTTCAGCTTCGCCCTTAGGTGCAGCTTCCTTCAGTGTTGAAGGCGCGCCGTCAACAAGATCTTTAGCTTCTTTCAGACCAAGACCTGTGATGCCACGAACTGCTTTAATGACGTTTACTTTCTTTTCGCCTGCGCTAGTCAGAATGATGTCGAACTCTGTTTGCTCTTCAGCAGCAACAGCTTCACCGGCGGCGGCAACAGGGGCAGCGGCTACAGCGGCAGCTGCAGATACGCCAAACTTCTCTTCCATTGCTTCAACTAGCTGAACAACGTCCATTACCGACATCTCGGCGATTGCTTCTAATACGTCTTCTTTAGATAGAGCCATGACTCTTATCTCCTAATAAAATAATTAATATAAATTTTGTGTCTCGTTGCCTAAACAACGAAAAAACTAGGCTGCTTCCTGCTTCTGGTCTCGAACTGCAGCAACGCCACGCGTTACCTTCGAGGGAACCTCTTTCATGGTTCTCGCAAGCTTCGTTACAGGCGCTAACATCACGCTCATAAGTATAGACAGTGCCTGATCGTGAGTCGGCAACTTTGCCAACACATCGATCTGACTTGCGTCTAATAACTTGCCACCAACAGACAATGCTCTGATTTCAAACTTAGCATTCTCTTTCGCAAAATCCTTTAGCACACGCGCAGCGGCGCCAGGATCGTCTTGTGAAAACGCGAGAATGGTCGGTCCAACTAGCACTTCTCGAATACACTCGAAATCTGTCGCCTCTACCGCTTTTTTAAGCAGCGTGTTGCGCACAACACGTAGGTAGACATTATTGTCTCGTGCATTCTTACGAAGCGCAGTCATCTGACTTACAGTCACACCGCGGTAATCCGCGAGAACTGCAGACAAAGCACTGCTAGCAGCTTGATTGACTTCGGAAACGATTTGTTTCTTGTCTTCCAATCTAATAGCCACTATCTCAACTCCATATTGTTGTGATCACCCTCAGTCGTCGTTGGCCTTTTTTGCAAGGAATAAGCCCCGTAAAAAAATAACCCGCGATTTCGTGACAAGTAATCCTTAAGCTCTTTTGAGCTTTGGACGAAAACAGTAGAGAGAGTATAAAACTCTAAACCACTGCCCTCTTTCGTTCGGTGAGTAGAACCTGAACTCAGCGCTGCAAAGCAGGCTAGAGCTCAAGTCGGGTTTCACCATCTGCGTAGGAAATTAAGAGGCCGATGTCTGCCTATCGGCAGAATCATGCTTCACCTACGGTCTTTGACGGCCCTGTCAGAGAACTGACAAAACCCCAAAGTCTGTCGCTGAACAGGACTAGCTTCAGCGGCGCTGCGGCCGATGCTCTGCATCAGCCTGCGAATTCTTTAGATTGCGAGCGACGAGTGATCGATCTGAAGGCCGGGGCCCATAGTCGATGACAACGTTACTTTGCGAATATAGACACCCTTGGCTGAGGCTGGCTTGACCTTTTTGAGGTCCTGCAGAAGCGCTTCGAGGTTGGCCGTTACAGCCGCAACATCGAAGTCGACCTTGCCGATTCCGCCATGGATGATGCCATTTTTATCAGTACGGTAGCGCACTTGGCCGCCCTTCGCATTTTTGACCGCAGTCTCGACGTCTGGCGTTACCGTGCCGACCTTAGGGTTAGGCATCAAACCGCGCGGGCCTAGGACGGTACCGAGCTTTCCAACAACGCGCATGGCGTCTGGCGTGGCAATAACCACGTCAAAATCGAGATTACCTGCCTGAATACTTTCTGCAAGATCGTCGAAACCGACGACGTCTGCGCCGGCTGCTTTTGCCTTTTCCGCATTTTCGCCCTGGGCGAATACAGCAACACGGACTTCTTTACCGGTACCCGCTGGTAAAACCGTAGAGCCGCGAACAGCTTGATCTGACTTACGCGCATCGATGCCGAGATTAACAGACACGTCTAACGACTCTTTGAATTTGCCCGTAGCAAATTCCGCTAAAATCGCAACCGCATCGGCAACTGAATAAGCTTTGCCTGGCTCGATCTTCGCCGCGAGAGCTTTTTTCTTTTTGCTTAATTTAGCCATGTTACACAACTCCCTCGACGTTGAGGCCGGCGCTACGTGCGCTGCCCGCCAATGTACGCACCGCTGCGTCCATATCAGCCGCAGTTAAATCAGGCATTTTCTGTGTCGCCACTTCTTCGAGCTGAGCACGGGTCACTGTGCCAACCTTTTCTGTGTTTGGACGACCACTGCCTTTCGCGATGCCAACGATCTTTCGCAGAAGAACCGAGGCAGGTGGAGTTTTCATGATGTAAGTGAAGCTACGATCAGAATAGACCGTGATCACTACTGGGATTGGTAAGCCCGCTTCCATGCTCTGTGTCGCAGCATTGAACGCCTTACAGAATTCCATAATGTTAACACCGTGCTGACCTAGCGCAGGTCCGACAGGTGGACTAGGGTTGGCTTTACCAGCCCCGACTTGTAGCTTGATGTAAGCTAGTACTTTCTTAGCCATGTTACTCTCCTTGGGTGCAGACGTTAACGCGGGCTTTTGTCGAACGAAGCCCTGCTAACTCCCCTGCGTACTCTAAACAACTTAGAGCTCGTCTTTAATGGTCGAGGGCATCTAGGCGACACCTTCTGACCTCCTAACTTCGCGCTTGCGCCCGAAAAATGCTTGCTTACCTTTTGGCCCGCCCTAGCAACAGGCGAAGGCCAGATCAGAGCCTAAGACTAGCTCTTCTCTACCTGCCCGAATTCTAATTCGACAGGTGTAGACCGACCAAAAATGAGTACCGCAACGCGCAGCCTATTTTTCTCGTAATTAACTTCTTCTACAGTCCCAGTGAAATCGTTGAAAGGACCGTCTGTCACGCGCACCATTTCGCCGGGCTCGTAGACAGTTTTGTGTGCAGGCGTGTCTTCACTTGCTTCCATCCGCTGCAGAATTTTGTCTGCCTCTTTCGACGTAATGGGAGCAGGGCGATCAGCCGTGCCGCCAATAAAGCCCATTACGCGCGGCGTGTTCTTAACCAGATGCCAGGTATCATCGTTTAGTTCCATGTGAACCAACACGTAACCTGGGAAGAATTTCCGCTCGCTCTTGCGCTTCTGTCCCGCGCGCATTTCTACGACTTCCTCGGTGGGCACTAGGACCTCATCGAAGAGATCTTCCATACCCTGCAAGGCAATACGCTCTTTAAGAGAGAGCATCACTTTCTTCTCATATCCGGAGAAGGCGTGAACTACATACCAACGCTTAGCCATTATTGCCCCTATCCGATTATCGATGACACGGCGCTGTTGAGCGCCCAGTCAAGTAGCCACAGAATGATGGCGACAATGAAGATAACAACCAGCACTACAATCGTAGTCTGAGTAGTCTCTTGCCGAGTTGGCCATACCACCTTACGTATCTCGGTTCTCGCTTCGAGGCAGAGCTCGAGGAACGATCTCCCCCGAACGGTTTGGATGGCGATCCAGCCAGCGATACCTGCAGCGACAATCAATCCAATCACTCGGACTAGCAGAGACTCCGCCGCGAAATAAAAATTTGCGTATATCGCAGCGACAGTAATAGCCACTACAACGAGCCACTTAAGACTGTCTAGCTTTGTGCTCGCGCCTTCAATTTTCTCTGACATAGTGCTCGCTTATTCTCTTATTTTGGAGAGCTCGACCGGTAATTCACCGGCTCCAACTAAGCTCGTCCGTCATCAGCAAGAAGCCGATGCGTTAATCCCGCCATCCGCTGCGACTAACGCAGCGTGAATGTGGCAGGCCAGGAGGGAATCGAACCCCCAACCTGCGGTTTTGGAGACCGCTGCTCTGCCAATTGAGCTACTGGCCTAAACTCTTTCCTTAACTCTTTTCTTTTCTCTATCCTAAACTCTATAGAGACGACTAAGCCGAGACACCCTAGCGGAGGTCTCGGCTCAGCAAATATCGGTTAAGGCTTATTCGAATATCTTCGCTACAACACCCGCGCCTACTGTGCGGCCGCCTTCACGGATCGCAAATCGTAGACCTTCGTCCATCGCGATTGGGGCAATCAACGTCACTTCCATCTTCACGTTGTCACCAGGCATTACCATCTCAACGCCCTCAGGTAGCTCACAAGCACCTGTCACGTCTGTCGTACGGAAATAGAACTGTGGACGA
>JALRKV010000120.1 GCA_023254735.1 Pseudomonadales bacterium
AAGCAGCTGCTAAAAAAGCCCCCGCTAAAAAAGCAGTAGCCAAAAAAGCGCCTGCTAAGAAGAAAGCAGTAGCGAAAAAAGCGCCTGCTAAGAAGAAAGCAGTAGCGAAAAAAGCGCCTGCGGCCAAAAAAGCACCTGCTAAGAAAAAAGCAGCTGCCAAGAAGCGTAAGTAAGCTTGCGCATAAGCTCTCTAGCCGCTGTGAGTTTATCTAGCATCTAGTTTTAGAGCTTTGTGATAAAAGTCCCTCTTAGCATGCTAAGAGGGACTTTTTTGTGTGTAGAATATGCGGCACCGCCCAAGGGCAGATTTCTTTATAAGGCGAAAAACTAATGTCTCATTCCTCTATACTACTAATCGATACCTCCGCCTCCCGCTGCGCCGTGGGCTTAGCAGCAGAGGTCCTTTACCAGAGATTTGGTGCTGAGGAGCGCAAATCCGCGCAAAATTTACTGCCCTTAGTCGCTGAGATCACTCAGTCGGCGAATATTGCGCTGAAAGACCTGAGTGCTATCGCAGTGATGGCAGGTCCGGGCTCGTTCACAGGGCTCAGGATAGGCGTCGGCGTAGCGCAGGCTCTCGCTATGGCAAATCGTACACCAGGTATCGTTCTATCCAACCTTGCTGTTCTCGCCCTCGCGGCGGCCGAGGCGACGGCGGCTAATACTTTTTTCGTTGCGCTTCCGGCTCGAGAAGGAGAATTTTATTTTGCTGCTTACACCTCTGACGATGTGCATGGCGTTCGGTTACTCGGTAGAGAACAGGTAGCAAGCCCGGAGCAATTGCTTTTCCCCGAGGGGGTAGAGGAAGCTGTTTTACTCGGGGAGGTTTGGGGCTCGGAGGAGAGCTTGCACCTGCGCGCTGAGGCATGCGCTAGGAGTATTTCCTATTTCAACCCCAGCGTTAGCCTTGAAGTGATGGCGCAACTCGCTACCAAGCGCCTGTCTGCAGGGTTGGTTGGTGATGCCTCGTCTCTCAGGCCCAATTACGTCAAAGAACAGCTAGACTATTAAAACTACGCCGCTCTTAGGTAATAGGCGAGCAAGAATAGGAGGTCGTAAATTAATACGCTTCAAATAACCGTCCTCGCGATCCTTCAAGGTCTTACGGAGTTTTTGCCAGTCTCGTCCTCTGGCCACTTGCTCTTGCCTTCGGCACTCTTTGGTTGGAGCGATCAGGGGTTGACCCTCGACATTGCCGTGCACCTTGGCACTTTGGTGGCCGTGATTATCTACCTGCGACACGAATTGTTGAGGTTAATCACGGGCTCTTTGAAGTGGTTGTCAACGCGGGTGGCAAATGAAGATTCACGCCTTGCCTTTAAATTAGCTGTGGCAACGTTGCCTGCGGGAGCCGCGGGATTTTTATTCAGATCGATAATTGAAGCGAATGCGCGTTCTCTTGCTCTGGTTGCGACGACGTCAATCGTCTTTGCCGTCTTGTTATGGCTCGCAGATCGCTCCGGCTCGCGGCGGGCGCGCAACGTAGCCATCTCGCAGCTTTCCGTCTCAGGTGCGTTCTTGATTGGCGCCGCGCAGGCACTTGCACTTATCCCGGGTACCTCGCGTTCAGGTGTGACAATGACTGCTGCAAGATTTCTCGGATTTAGTCGAGATGACTCAGCTCGATTCTCTTTCCTGCTTTCTATACCTATTATATTGGCCAGTGGCCTTGCGCTGCTCGTTGATACTCGTGCGGTTTCCTCAGCAGTTGATTACTCGACTCTAGGCTTTGCGGCAGGAGTCTCTGCGCTGACCGCTTTCCTAACGATCCATTTTTTCATGCGCCTGTTACCCAGAGTAGGTGTGCTGCCGTTTGTTATCTACCGCATACTGTTCGGCCTATTTCTTATCGTGTGGCTAGTATGAGCGAGGACTTCCACCTCGTTCGTGTGGCGGAAAAATTGAGTCTTAAACGCGTCGACGCGGCTGATTCAAGCGCGGTGGCTGTCGATTTTTCGGCACCGGCGCTTAATTACCGCGTAGCAAGTGCAGTGAAGCAACAGGGGCTAAGTAAGGCTGTGGGTATCAAAGGGTCTTCCAGGCCAAGTGTGTTAGACGCAACTGCCGGGTTTGGCAAAGATGCCTATTTTTTGGCGAGTCAGGGCTGCGAAGTCACAATGGTGGAACGAGACCCATTGGTTTTTGCCCTGCTCAACGACGGACTCATGCGAGGCCTCGCCTCACCACAGTCGGCAGTCGGTGATGCATGTCGCAGGCTTACTCTTCTTAATCGCGACTTCGTTGAACTCAAGAGTGACACGTTAAGTGGATTAGGGAGTGTCGATGTTGTCTATCTCGATCCCATGTTCCCCGAGTCCAAGAAGAGTGCAAGGGTGAAAAAAGACATGTTTGCACTGCAAGAACTGCTTGGCGCAGCGGACGATGGCGATGCACTTTGGCATCATGCCTGCGCTATTGCGTGCAGACGAGTTGTCGTTAAGCGGAGCAAATCCGCGCCCGCACTGGGTAATCGTGTGCCGGATATTCAGTATAAAGGCAGCAGCAGCCGCTTCGACGTCTACCTAACCCCAAAGCCTTAAGCGTTTACACCCTCTGCTATTCTCTCGATCAGACGTTCGTAGATTAACGCCAGCGTCTCAAGGTCTGCCGTGCTAATGCATTCGTTTACCTGATGTATCGTCGCATTACAGGGCCCTAGCTCCACTACTTCAGCGCCCGTCGGTGCGATAAAACGGCCATCGGAGGTACCGCCTGCCGTAGACTGTTCTGTCTTTAAGCCGGTGATTTCTTCGATGCTCGCTGCCACGGCGTTGCGAAGCAGGCCCGGTTTTGTCAAGAACGGTTCGCCGGATAAATGCCAATCGATTTTGTAATCGAGGGCATGCGCATCGAATAGCTCAGTCGTTTTTGCGATTAACCCTTCATGAGTGCTTTCGGTTGAGAAGCGAAAATTGAACTCTATTTTGCATGCGCCGGGGATCACATTGTTGGCACCAGTGCCGCCTGCAATGTTTGAAATTTGGAGCGTCGTTGGCGGAAAGGCGTCGTTTCCCGAGTCCCATGTCACCGCTGACAGCTCGGCAAGCGCCGGCATTGCACGGTGTATCGGGTTATCTGCGAGATGAGGGTAGGCGACGTGGCCCTGCTTGCCAAAAATAGTCAGAGTGGCGCTGAGTGAACCTCTGCGTCCGATTTTAATCGTGTCCCCAACCGCCGCGGTGCTGCTCGGTTCGCCAACAATGCAGTAGTCAATCTGTTCGCCTCGCGTGAGTAATGTATCGATGACGCGGCGCGTGCCGTTTGCAGCAATACCTTCTTCGTCGCTTGTGATGAGAAATCCTAGCCGAAGAGTGTCGAGCGAGTGATGAGCCTTTGCCACTGCTGCCTCACACGCGGTGATCATCGCGGCAAGACTGCCCTTCATATCTGCAGCGCCGCGGCCGTGGAGCATTCCATCTTTAACTAGCGCGGAGTAGGGGGCGTGTTCCCAGTTCCGACTGTCGCCGGTGGGAACAACGTCAGTATGCCCTGCGAAGACTAGTAGGGGACCGGATTCTCCGCGCACCGCCCAAAGGTTGTCGACATCTTCGAAGCGCAGGCTTTCGCAGACAAAGCCAAGTGCTTCTAAACGCTCTGCCATCAACTGCTGACAGCCTTCGTCTGCGGGTGTGACTGAAGGGCGCTTGATCAGTTGCTGCGCGAGTTCAATGGTAGGCGAGGCGCTCATAGACTAGGTGATTCCTATCGACTCAGGAGTAAATTAATTGTGCGCATGCAGCTCTTCGTTGAGTTCTACTTCACTCTGCAGCGGTAGGCACTCAACGGCGCCGCTAAGCGAATTGCGGCGGAACAGTAACCCTTCAACGCCGACGAGGTCCATCGCCTTGCAGTTGCGCTGAAGCTCGCCCTGCGTGTTGAGAAGCTGGACCTTGGTGCCGGCGGTCACATAGAGTCCCGCTTCGACGACGCAGCCGTTTGCGAGCGGTATACCGATTCCTGCATTGGCGCCGATTAAGCAGTTTTCGCCGACAGAGATTACCTGCTTGCCGCCCCCTGAAAGCGTGCCCATTGTGCTACAGCCACCTCCGAGATCGCTGTTCGCGCCAACCATGACGCCCGCGGAAATTCGACCTTCGATCATAGCCGGCCCCTCGGTCCCTGCATTGAAATTAATAAATCCTTCATGCATTACGGTGGTGCCTTCGCCGAGGTAAGCGCCGAGGCGCACACGAGCGGTATCGGCGATGCGAACGCCCGACGGAACAATGTAATCGCTCATCTTAGGGAATTTATCCACCGACGTGACGCTAAGCTGGCGCCCCTGCAACCGCGCTGCTAGCTGTCTGTCAGGCAGTTCGGCAAGATCGATAGGGCCCTCGTTAGTCCACGCGAGATTATGCAGTACGCCGAACATGCCGTTGAGGTTTAGCGCATGAGGTTTGACAAGACGTGCAGAGAGAAGGTGCAGTTTCAGAAAGGCCTCCGCGACGGTTGCCGGGGGTGTATCGGCGCCGAGTACGCAGAGCACAAGCGTTCTTTCACTGCTCGCCAACGCGCCAAGATGCGTTCGTAGGCGCTCTCGCAGAGGTCCGTCGAGCTTCACATAGCCACTTTGGCCAGTCTCGAGACCGCAGCAAGTTAGCACCTCAGACGCAAAGTCGGCTCCGGCATCGAGACCAAAGTGAGGATAGTAAACTTCTATAACTTCGCCAGCGCTATTTTCGGTGGCGAGGCCAAAACCGTAGCTGTGTATTGCTGTCATCGTGCAAACTCCAAATTTCGTTACCGGTTGTTGAGAGACGCGAAGGCGTCTTCGTCGTAGCCAATCAGCCATCGATCGCCACTGTGTATTATTGGCCGCTTAATAATCGACGTTTCGCGCTGAATCAGGGCGAGGGCGCTTTCGGCGTTGAGGTTCCGTTGCTCTTCCTCTGGCAGCTTGCGCCAGGTTGTGCCGCGTTTGTTGATAAGCTGGTCGATGGGGAATGTCTCCACCAGCGTAGCCGCGAGCGTCGCATCGCAGCCCAGCTTTTTGTAATCATGAAACCTAAACTCATGGTTGTTTAATTCAAGCCATTTCTTTGTCTTCTTTATGGTATCGCAGTTTGCGATACCGTATACCGTGAGCATCTTTGCAGTGTCCTTTTGTGCTTCTTCGCTTTTTCGCTTTGAAATCAAGTCTCGGTGATTTGTCTGGCTTAACTCTCGAGTCTTTTTTCGAGGGTTTCTTGCGCACTGGCGATCAAGTTTTCGATTTCGGTTTCGTCGGTTATGGGCTTGTTGGCGCTGTTCGTTATGTAGAACAGATCCTCGACTCTTTCGCCAAGTGTAGTTATGCGGGCATCTTTTATATTGATCGATTCTTCAACGAATAATTTGCCGACGGCAGCAAGAATACCGGGGTGATCAGGGCAGTTGATTTCAAGAGTGGAGTACAGGCGTCCAGGATGATTAAGCAAGCGCACGACAACCTTACTGGCGAAGTATTTGTCCTTTCGCGATTGTCTATATTGCGGTGCTCGTGCAGCCTGATGTTTGTCCGCAAAACTCAGTATCAGCGCCGATTTTATCTCTTCGATACGCGCGAGATTATCTCCAACGGGGCGGCCAGATTCTTCGAGAACAGTGAAGGTATCGAGGCAGTAACCGTGTGTTGAGGTGAAAATGCGCGCGCCTTGGACGTTGAGGCGCAATCGCTCCAGCGTTGCTGTGGTGTTGGCGAAAAGGAAATCGCCGTCTTTCGTGTAGATAAAAACTTGGGTTGCCCCTTCACCGTCGATTCGCGTGAGTTCCTGCAACGCGATTATTGGCCCTCTCCCTTGGCTGTTTGCGATAAGCTCCGAATGCCAAGCGATATTCACCGCAGACTCACGAACGAAATACTCATCGTCCAGATTAGCCCAAATAGAATTGATCTGCTGCGTGTCTACTCCGCGCTGGAGGAGGGCTTTGTGTGCAGAGTCTTTCTTGTCATTAATTCGCTCTTCGCGATTCTGCGGGTTTTCGAGTCCAGAGCGAAGCGCTTGCTTTGTGTTTAGATAGAGCTGGGACATGAGCGAGGCACGCCAGCTATTCCATAATTCGGGATTAGTCGCACGAATGTCAGCAACGGTCATCGAGTAAAGATAATCGAGATGGAGTTTGTCCCCCATAATTGAGGCGAATTCGTGAATAACCTCAGGGTCGGAAATATCTTTGCGCTGAGCGGTCATCGACATCAGTAAGTGCTTGTCGACAAGCCACGAAACGAGTTTTGCATCCCAACTACTGAGATGGTGCCGCTTGCAAAAATCGATCGCGTCGATCATCCCGAGCTTGGAATGGTCGCCGCCGCGGCCTTTCGCAATATCATGGTAGAGACCGGCGATGTACAGAAGCTCGATCTTCGGTAGGTTTTTTACGACATTGGAGACCAGAGGGAATTCGTGCGCGGTTTCGGGAAGCCAAAGTCGGCGCATATTTTCGACGACCTGTAGCGTGTGCGCGTCGACCGTGTAGATATGAAAGAGGTCATGCTGCATCTTGCCCATGATTTTGCCAAACTCGGGTAGGTAGCGTCCGAGAATGCCATAGCGCGCCATGCGTCGGAGTTGAAACGTCACCTTGTTCGGCGAACGCAGCAGTTCCATAAAGAGGGTGACGCAGCGGATATCGGCACGGAATTCGTCGTCGATTAAGTGTCGATTGTCTCTGATAAGGCGAATAGTCGATGCACGTACACCTTCAATCTGAGGGTTCTGTGCGCAGAGGACAAAGACTTCGATTAGCGCGAAAGGCGCGCGCGTGAAAACCTTCTCATCGATCACTTCTAGGTAATCGTTGCGAATTTGAAATCTGTTGTTTAACGGGGTGATGCGTTCGCGTTCTCCCGAGCGCAATATCACTTCATCAAAATGCTGGAGCAATAAATCGTTAAGTCCGCGCAGGGTGCCGACGGTGCGGTAGTAGCGTTGCATAAGTTTTTCAACGCCCAGACTCAACTCATCATCTTCATAGCCGAAGATCTTAGCGAGCTCTCGCTGCTTATCGAAAAGGAGTCGGTCCTCTCGTCTCCCCTCGAGCAGGTGGAGCCCGTAGCGGACGCGCCAAAGGAAATTTTGCCCCTTATCGATCAGTGACTGTTCCATCTTGCTTAGAAACCCGAGTTCGGCAAGGTCGCTAAACGAGGACGCATTGAAGTGACGTTTCGCAACCCAGGCGATCGTTTGGATATCACGAAGCCCGCCCGGAGAAGTCTTCACATTGGGCTGCAAGGCATAATCGATATCGTGATATTTCTCGTGCCTAGCCAGCTGTTCGTCCCATTTGGCACGCATAAACTTCTTGATTGGCCAGACGCGTTTCGAGGTCGTAGCGCTGTACATTTCGGCTTGCAGAGTTTCGGGTCCTACTAACGTGCGCGACTCCATCAAGGCAGTGGCGACGGTTATGTCGTTGCTGGCCTCTTGGACGCATTGCTTAATCGAGCGCACGCTCTGCCCGATTTCCAGTCCGATGTCCCAGAGTAGGGTGAGGAAACCGCTCACGGCGGCTGTCAATTTCTTATCAGGCGTCTTGCGAGTGAGCAAGAGGATATCAATATCGGAGTGCGGCGCGAGTTCGCCGCGACCGTAACCCCCCACGGCAACGAGTGAAAGCTCGACCTGGGGCCACGTCTGCCGCTCCCATGCGAGCATGAGTATTTGATCGACGGCCCAGGCGCGTCCGCGCACGATGGCTTCAATTTCAGCATTGTCCCTGAAACGTTGATCTAATAGTGCGCTTGCTGCGCTTAAGGCGTTCTTTAAGGGGATAACCGGAGAGGCGTGCTGATTTAACTCAGCGCGCACGGCGGCAACGTCGAGTAGGCTCGTGTCCGCATCTGGACGGCTTAACGCGACTGAATCAACGTCGAGCGGTGCTGCTATGCTCATAGGGTGTCGTCGCTGCGAAGTGTGAAGACCTCAAATCCGGTTGCGGTGACCGCGAGCGTATGCTCCCACTGAGCCGACAGGCGTCGGTCCTTTGTAGTGACGGTCCAGCCGTCTGCGCGGGACAGTTTCGTGTGCCTCATGCCTGCATTGAACATTGGTTCGATCGTAAAAGTCATTCCTTCCTCGAGGATAAGCCCTGTGCCTGCGCGGCCGTAGTGTAAAACCTGCGGCTCCTCGTGGAAAATGCGCCCGATGCCGTGACCGCAGTATTCGCGCACTACCGAGTAGTGATTGCCTTCGCCATGCGCTTGGATAATAGCGCCTATGTCCCCCAGTGTGGTGCCGGGGCGCACAATTTCTATGCCCTTATACATGGCCTCTTGCGTTACGCGGATGAGTCGCTGAGCGTGTTCGGGGACCTCGCCAACACAAAACATTTTGCTCGTGTCGCCGTGGTAGCCGTCTTTGATCACGGTCACATCGATGTTGAGGATGTCGCCCGCTTTTAAGATTTTTTCGTCGCTAGGAATCCCGTGGCAGACGACATGATTAACCGAGGTGCAGACCGATTTAGGGAAGCCATTGTAGTTGAGAGGTGCAGGTATTGCCTTTTGCACCTCAACAATGTGCTGATGGCAGAGGCGATCGAGTTCTCCCGTGGTTACGCCCGGCACCACGAATGGTTCAATCATTTCGAGCACTTCGGCGGCGAGTTTGCCTGCTATGCGCATTTTGGCTATTTCATCTGCTGTCTTGATCTGAACTGTCATGCTTGTCTACTTTGTAATGAGTCGAGTCTGTGGTGAGTCTATTGTGCATTGCTGAAGTGGTTAAGCGCGAACGAGATTGTAATGCACCAAGGGTCTCAATACGACCCTCGGGCGCGGCGCTGTCGGGAGAAAACAGGGTTAAATCTTTAATCGAGAGCGGGTTTATGGTATAAAGCGCGGCGTTTTATTGATCGGTAGCGAGAGCGTAGACAAAACGTCGCTTAAGTACTCCTACTTAGAATTTGTAAAAAGCATAAAATTCAATAACTAATGTCGCACACTTATCGTCACGTCTGATCTGGGTGCCGCACGGCTCTTATGCGTTTTCACTGAAAACGTGCGCGTTGGGTGCATAACCTAATCTTGGAGGATTGTGCGGTTGATCGATGGGATAAGTGGAGGCCTAACCCGCTACAAAGGAAACTTATGTCAGTATCAATGAAAGATATGCTTCGTGCAGGCGTCCATTTCGGTCACCAAAGCCGTTATTGGAATCCAAAGATGGATCAGTTCATCTTCGGCGCACGCAACAAAATACACATCATCAATCTCGAGCACACCGTTCCTGCAATGAACAAGGCGCTCGAAGAAATCAGCAATCTCGCTGAGAAGAATCGCAAAATCCTCTTCGTCGGCACCAAGCGTGCGGCCTCGAAAATCGTTGGGCAAGAAGCGCAGCGTGCGGGCATGCCATTCGTAAATCATCGCTGGCTCGGTGGAATGCTGACGAATTACAAGACCATTCGCGGTTCGATCAAGCGTCTAAAAGACCTTGAGACTCAGGAAGCCGACGGCACCTTCGCTCGCCTAACTAAGAAAGAAGCGCTGATGCGCACGCGTGCGAAAGAGAAGCTTATCCGCAGCATCGGCGGTATTAAAGACATGGGCGGCTTGCCTGATGCACTTTTCGTTATCGACGTTGAGCACGAGCGCATCGCGGTGACTGAAGCAAACAACCTTCGCATCCCTGTTATTGGTGTTGTCGACACGAATAGCAACCCAGACGGCATCGATATCGTCATTCCAGGAAACGATGACGCCTTGCGCGCTATTCAGCTTTACGCAACAGCTGTTGCCGACGCTTGCATCGCAGGTAAGAAGCGCAACGGTGGCGCGGCGTCGAATAGCGAATTCGTCGAAATCGATGAAGAGATCGTCGCAGCGCCAGTAGCTGAGGTAGAAGCGGCACCTGTCGCTGCTGAAGAAGCACCTGCTGCTGAGGAAGCGCCTGCACCCGTAGCAGAAGAGACGCCTGCTGCAAGCTAATTGATCGAGGCGATTGCGGAAAGTCGTCCTGATCTAGAGTAGCGAAGATAAGGGGGCAGAGTGCCCCCTTTTTCTAAGGTGATCGCGTAAGGATCGCTTTTTTAAAAACACCGAGGGACATTCTTGGCTTAAGCGCTTGGCGAAAGCGGCCGTCGAATAGTCCACGACAACTTCTTAAGAGTTAGCGCATCGCTGGCTCGCACCAATTACAGTAGAGGCAAAGCTCATGGCTAATATAACTGCGGCAATGGTAAAAGATCTGCGCGAGCGCACAGGTCTTGGCATGATGGATTGTAAGAAAGCGCTTTCTGAAGCGGATGGCGATATCGAAAAAGCGATCGACGATCTGCGTAAAGCGAGCGGCATGAAAGCGGCGAAGAAAGCGAGTCGCGTTGCTGCAGATGGTATTGTCGCAACCAAGGTTGCCTCAGACGGTAACTACGGCGTTATTATCGAAGTTAACAGCGAGACAGACTTCGTTGCGCGTGACGAGAGCTTCCTCGCTTTCGCTAACGATGCCTTAGAAGCCGCATTTGCACACAAAGAGGCTGACGTCCCTGCGATTCTCGCGTCGGGGCTCGAGGATCAGCGCGAAAAGCTTGTGCAAAAAATCGGTGAGAACATCAACATCCGCCGCGTTGCGCGTCTTCAGTTCGCTGATCCAAACGAAGGAATTGTTGAAAGCTACGTGCACAGCAATAACCGTATCGCGGTGCTGATCTCGCTGCGCGGTGGCGATGAAGCGTTAGCTAAAGACATAGCCATGCACATTGCGGCGGTCAATCCGATGGTTGTTCGGGCAGAAGACGTTCCGGAAGAAACGCTCGCTAAAGAATCTGAAATTTACTCGGCGCAGGCTCGAGAAAGTGGCAAGCCTGAGGAGATCATCGAGAAGATGATTAGTGGCCGACTGAAGAAGTTCGTCGCTGAGATCAGCTTGCTAGAGCAGCAGTTCGTTAAAGATCCAGAGACTACTATTTCGGACCTACTAAAAGCAGCAGGCGCAGATGTTGTCGACTTTGTTCGCTTTGAAGTAGGCGAAGGCATCGAAAAAGAAGAAGTCGATTTCGCTGCTGAGGTTGCTGCGCAAATCGCAGGATCAAACTAATAGAGAAGAGTCGCCACTAAACTCAGGAGCATGTCATGCCAAAGCACGAACGAAAGTATAACCGCATACTCCTGAAGCTAAGTGGCGAGGCGCTCACCGGTGACGCGGAATTCGGTATTGATCCCAAGGTGTTAGACAGGATGGCCGTCGAAGTCGGGCAGCTAGTTGGCTTGGGTGTTCAGATCGGCATGGTCATCGGTGGCGGTAATCTTTTTCGCGGTGCTGCGCTTCACTCTGCGGGTATGGAGCGCGTAACCGGCGATCACATGGGGATGCTTGCGACAGTGATGAATGCGCTGGCAATGCGTGATGCGCTCGAAAGAGCGAGCATTCCGACGCGCGTGATGTCTGCTATTCCGATGAGCGGCGTAGTTGAACACTACGATCGCCGCACTGCGATTAGACACCTCAATGCCTCCGATGTTGTCATTTTCTCTGCCGGTACGGGTAATCCTTTCTTCACGACGGATTCTGCCGCATGCCTCCGAGGCATCGAAATAGATGCAGACCTAGTTCTCAAGGCGACGAAAGTCGACGGCGTCTACTCGGCAGATCCTGAGAAAGACCCTTCCGCTGTAAAGTACGATCACCTAACCTTCGATGAGGTTATTGAGAAGAAACTCGGTGTTATGGATATGACAGCCATCCTACTCAGTAGAGACCACGGTGTGCCAATCAAGGTGTTTAATATGAACCGCCCCGGCGCGCTCCTCGCCAACGTCTTAGGTGATGCAGACGGTACGCTGATCAACTAGAATTCAGAATCATAAAAGCACGCAATTAACGGACAAAATTATGATCGATGAAATTATTGCAGACGCAGACGAACGTATGCAAAAAAGCCTAGCGGCGCTGGATGAGGCCTTTAAACGAATCAGAACCGGGCGTGCCCATCCCAGCATTCTCGACTCGGTTATGGTTCCCTACTATGGCTCCGACACGCCGCTGAATCAGCTCGCAAATGTGAATGTGGAAGAGGGGCGTACGCTCATCGTGTCGCCTTGGGAAAAGCCGCTTATCGCAGAGATTGAAAGAGCGATTATGAAATCTGACCTGGGCCTCAATCCGTCGAACAACGGCGACACTATTCGAGTGCCTATGCCCGCTCTGACAGAGGAGACGCGGCGAGAGTATACCAAACAGGCTAAGAACGAGGCCGAGAATGCGCGTATCGCCGTTCGAAATATTCGTCGTGATGCCAACTCAGACTTCAAAGACCTTGAGAAAGAGAAAGAGATAAGCGAAGACGAGCAGCGTCGTGCAGAGGACCTCGTTCAGAAGCTAACGGACAAAACGATAGCTGCCATCGAAGCGGCTTATCAAGTGAAAGAAGCCGACCTGCTATCGATTTGATACGCGTCGTGCTTATTCTAGGTCAAACTGCTCGGCTGGGAGCTAAAGTGGGTATACTGTTGTCCAACTGTATAGCCCGCTTTAGCTTAACGACTACGCCATGACCACAGCATCCTCTCAAGCCACCGGCGATCTGCCGCGGCATGTTGCCATCATAATGGATGGCAATAATCGCTGGGCGAAGTCGCGCCAACTTAAACCGCAAGAGGGCCACAGCCGAGGCGCTGAAGTGGCGCGTGAGATCGTAGCTGCGTGTGTCGACCTGTCTATTCCCTACCTTACTCTCTTCGCGTTCAGTAGCGAGAACTGGCTTCGACCTCAGTCTGAGGTGCGTGCCCTTATGGCGCTTTTCCTGACGGTTCTAAGGCGCGATGAAATTACGCAGCTCCATGCCATGGGCGTCCGCATACGGTTTATTGGCAATCGTTCGAGCTTTTCATCAGCGCTTCAGAAAGGCATGGATGAAGTTGAAAGACGCACCGAGGCTAATCGAAAGACAACGGTTTTCGTCGCAGTGGACTACGGAGGTCGTTGGGATATCTCGCAGGCAGTCTCGTCACTCGTAGCCGGTCTACCAGCAGGATCCGAGATAGCAGGCGCCATTACCCCTGAGACGCTGCATCGCCATACCAGCCTCGCAGAGGCACCGGATCCAGATCTTTGCATCAGAACAGGTGGAGAGCGCAGGCTGAGTAATTTTTTACTTTGGCAATTAGCCTACACAGAGCTCTATTTTTGCGACACCTATTGGCCAGACTTTAACAAGACTGAGCTTCACCTTGCCCTTGATGATTACGCGCGCCGACAGCGACGTTTTGGTGGGCAGAGCTCTTGCGAACAAGGCAGTCGTGAGCAGCCTAAGACTAATGAGGTGTTAGCCGATGCTTAAGCAGCGCATAGCTACCGCACTCGTCTTGCTAATCGGTTTAATTGCTATGACTACCAGTCTGGGATTGGAGGCATTCGCTGCAATTACCGGCGCCTTGGTATTAATTGGTGCGTGGGAGTGGGCTGCCTTCGCTTCGCTGGGAGACAAGTCTCGTCTTGCCTTTGTTGGGACGCTGGCGTTGTCTATTGCGTTACTGTGGTTGGCCCTAGGAGTAGGCGGCGAGCCTGGCTATGACGCAGGTTTTGCCCTCGGTTTTTCGCTTCTAGGAGCCTTATTTTGGGTGCTGATGTTTGCTGCAATAGCCTCTTTTCCTCAGTCGACCGACGCATGGAATGATAAATCTCGAATCTCAGTGATGGGTATGTTGTCGCTGCTCTGCACATGGGTTGGGCTGGTGACATTGAAAGCGTTATTACCAAACGGTGCACTGGTGATCATGCTGATCATAATGGTTGCGGCGGTTGATGTTGGCGCCTTCTTTACCGGTAAACTCTTTGGCAAGCGGAAATTAGCGCCAGCGTTAAGCCCCAATAAGACTTGGGAGGGCGTCTGGGGAGGAGTCACGCTCAACGTTGCCGTGTCGATTGTTTTCGCCATACTGCTCGACAGCTACGTTCAAGCGTTTGCGTTGATTGACTATGTGATATTCGCAGCGCTCGCGCTTATCGTTGCTTTTTTTAGTGTCGTTGGTGATCTTGCCGAGAGTATGCTCAAGCGCAATAAAGAGCTCAAAGACAGCGGGTCGATTCTCCCGGGTCACGGCGGTTTACTCGACCGAATCGATGGACTGATGGCCGCAACACCGATCTGTGTCTCGGTTCTCACCCTTTTGCTTGGAGGCGTCTGAGATGATACTCAATGCTCTCGACCGCGATGCCTCGATTACGATACTTGGCTCTACGGGCTCGATCGGCGAAAGCACGCTCGCAGTCGCAAAAAAAATAGAAAATCTCTCGGTTTTTGCTTTAACAGCAAAGTCCAATGTAACGACGCTGCTTAGGCAATGCCTAGAGTTTAATCCGCGGTATGCTGTGCTAGTGGACACTCAAGGCGCGGATACCCTCGCAGAAGGGCTGCGTTCAGCCGGCTGTGAGACAAAGGTATTGGTTGGCCGCGAGGCGCTCGAGCAGGTTGCCTCCGATTCGCAGGTCGATATGGTCATGGCGGCGATTGTCGGAGCGGCGGGGCTTGCGGCTACGCTTGCGGCAGCGAAGTCTGGCAAACGACTGCTTCTCGCCAATAAAGAAGCGCTTGTGATGACGGGAGACATCCTCATGGACGCCGCTCGTCAGAACGGCTCCACTCTTCTGCCGATTGATAGCGAGCACAATGCGATCTTCCAGTGTCTGCCTACGGTTGCTGAGGGTATCGGTGCGTCACAGGTAAAATTCGTCGAAAAAATTGTCCTTACAGCCTCTGGCGGGCCGTTTCTCGATACGCCGCTTGACCAATTCGCGGCGATAACGCCAGCGCAGGCCTGCGCTCATCCAGTGTGGTCTATGGGGAGTAAAATATCGGTAGACTCCGCAACCATGATGAATAAAGGACTAGAGTTTATCGAGGCGTGCTTTCTATTTAGTCTTCCCGCAGGCAAAGTAGAGGTGATTATTCACCCGCAGTCGATAATCCATTCGATGGTGCATTACAGTGATGGTTCTGTGCTCGCGCAAATGGCGAGCCCCGACATGCGCGTCCCCATTGCACACTGCATTGCCTGGCCGCAGCGAATCACGACTGAGGCGCCTAGGCTAGATTTAGCGTCTGCGAAAACCTTAGAATTTCGCGAACCCGATCTCGTGCGTTTTCGCTGTTTGTCTCTGGGGATCGAGGCCGCACGGGTGCGTGGCACTGCACCGGCATTGTTAAATGCAGCCAACGAAGAAGCCGTCAGCGCGTTTCTGGCTGGGCGTCTACGCTTTGACCGAATCGCCGAGATCAATGCCGATGTCATGGCACAAATACCTTGTGAACCCGCGGCTAGTCTCGATATCATCATTGACGCAGACTCGCGTGCAAGATTGCTCGCTAATTCACTGATAAATAATGGTTAATTTAACCGAACGCGACTGGCGCATGCGTCAGATGAGGCAGTAATGATCGAGAATGTAATCGAAATCACTACCAGCGTGCTGGCGTTACTAGTCACGCTCGGCATCTTGGTCACGGTACACGAGTTCGGCCATTTTTGGGTGGCGAGGCGCTGTGGCGTCAAAGTCCTAAAATTCTCTATCGGGTTTGGCAAGGCCGTCAAAACGTGGGTTGGAAAAGACGGCGTAGAATACGTCATCGCCCCGATTCCACTTGGTGGCTATGTCCGTATGCTCGGGCAGGAAGACACATCGGTGGCAGACGCCGAGGCCGTTCCCGCGGAGGAACGAGAAAAGTCTTTTGCGTCGAAGAGCGTTTGGCAACGCATGGCAATCTCCGCTGCCGGTCCGGCTGCCAATTTTTTACTCGCCATCGTAATTTTTTGGGTAATCAATATCACTTTTGGCACATCGGGCGTCGCACCCGTCATAAGCTCGGTAACCGAAGGCTCAGTGGCTGAGCGCGCGGGCCTTGAGCCAGGTGATGAAATTATCGCTATCGATGGGGAGCCAACGCTGATCTGGCAACAGGTTGCCCTTCAGCTTGTCGGCCGTATGGGAGAAAGCGGCAGCGTTACCTTTTCGGTGAGAGGGCCTGCGTCGGCAGCCGCGCGCGATGTTAATGTTCCCATACTTAGCTTCATGGCTGACTCGACCGATCCGAGACCGCTCAAAACTCTGGGCATCACACAAATAGACATCCCCGCGGTCATTGATAAGTTGGTTGAAGGCGGAGCGGGTGAGCAGGCGGGTCTTTTGGCCGGCGACAAAATAGTCCGTGTAGCAGGGCAGAGGATCGATGGCTGGACCCAATGGGTCGAAATAATCAGAGCGAGTCCGGAACTCGAACTCGATGTAGAGGTCGAACGGGGTGATCAATTCGTCGAGTTACGCCTTACCCCGGCGCTTTCTGAGCTTGCCGATGGAAGCCGAATCGGCACTATCGGCGCTTATGTACAACAAGTGGACTACGATCAGCTCGTTCCGCGGGAGATGCGGCGTGAAGTAAAGTACAATGCGGTCTCAGCCATCGTGCCGGCCATCACCGAAACCTATGAAAAATCGGTGTTTGTGCTTGTTTCGATCAAGAAAATGATCGTTGGCCTGATATCAGTTAAGAACATTAATGGGCCGATTACGATCGCTCAGGTTGCGGGAGAGACCGCCTCCTATGGTCTAAACGTTTACCTCGGGTTTTTAGCGCTTCTCAGCATTTCGCTAGGCGTTATGAATCTAATGCCTATACCCATCTTGGATGGGGGGCACATTTTGTACAATCTGATTGAGATCGTCACGCGTCGACCCGTGCCGGAGAAGGTGCAGGCTTTCGGATTGCAAATTGGACTATTACTGATCTCGGGCATCATGATGTTGGCCGTTTATAACGATGTAGCCCGTTTACTTTAGGGGTCGGAGCTCCCTTACCTAAAGTTGAGTTGATGGGGCTAAGAATAAGATTGCACTGCTACAACGTAAATTGTGGCCTGCGCGAGCGTGTAGACGTTCCTCAAATGAATAATCCGAGAAAGCATTACGCATGAAGAAACTGCTCTGTTGTTTCCTATTAGCCTTTGGCTTCGCAAGCCCGCTCCACGCGCAAAATTTCATAGTTGCCGACATCATTGTCGATGGCTATCAGCGTATTTCGCCCGGGATTATTTACAATTTGTTGCCAGTCGGCATTGGCGATGAGGTCAATGCGCTGACCTCTGCTCAAATAATTCGCGAACTCTCTCGGTCGGAATATTTTGATGAGATCGAAGTGTCTCGTGAGGGCAATATCCTCGTCGTGACTGTCTTAGAGCGCCCCTCGGTTGCCGAGATTACTATCGAGGGAAACAGCGTACTCAAAACGGAAGACATCATTGAGAACATGGCCTCGGCAGACATCGCGGAGGGTCAAATTTTTACGCGCGCCGCGCTTGAGGTCATTCGGCAAGGTATACAAGATGTCTACTCTTCAAGAGGTCGCTACGGCGCCGCTGTCGAGATTGAAGTCGAAGAACTCCCCCGAAATCGGGTGAGTATCAAGTTGGATATCAATGAGGGCGAAGAGTCGCGTATTCGTCATATCAATATCGTGGGCAATGACTCCTATGCCGAAGAAGATTTACTGCGCCTATTTGAGCTTGGTACGAAACCGTTCTATTTAATTATGAGTCGCAGGGATCGGTATTCTCGCGAGCAATTGTCGGGAGACCTTGAACGCTTAGAGTCTTTTTACCTTGATAACGGCTATGTTGAATTTAGTATCGATTCTACGCCTATCGCGATTACACCGGATCGAAAAGAAGTCTATATCACAATCAATATTTCCGAGGGCAAGCAGTACGCGGTTCGCAATGTCGAACTCGCTGGTGATCTGGTCGACGCTGAAGACTTGTTGCGCGCGGCACTGTTTGTCCGCTCTGGGCAAATCTATTCGCAGGGGTTGGTGACCGGCACTGAAGAGATCATGGTGCAGTTTCTGGGGAATCTCGGGTATGCATTTGCCGAGGCCACAGGCGTGCCGGAGGTCAATGATGACGAACAAACGGTAGACGTTACCTTTTTCATCGAGCCGGGTAATCGAACCTACGTCAATCGAATTAGCTTTGCCGGTAATGTATCGACGGCCGACGATGTGTTGAGGCGTGAGATGCGCCAGCTCGAGAGCGCCCCGGCGTCGAGTCTACAAATAGAGCAATCTAAAGTTCGTCTGGAGCGACTCGGTTATTTCGAATCGGTCGAGGTCGACACCACCGAGGTGGCCGGGGTCGAAGATCAGATTGATGTTAACTACGACGTTGTGGAACAGAATTTCGGCGCGGTGAGTTTCCAAGTGGGCACCGGCGGCGGCGGTAACTTTTTCATCAGCTCGAGTCTGCAGGCGCAAAACTTTTTGGGAACGGGGCGAACTATCGGTGTTGGCGTAAATAAAAGCCGGTTTCAGCAAGGGCTTAACTTCCAGTATGTTGATCCCTATTTCACGCCTGATGGTGTGAGTCGTGGATTTAATATTTTCGCTCAGAAAATGGAATCGCCGTTTAACGTATCTGCGTTCAATACAAGCTCCTACGGCGGCTCGGCAAGCTTTAGCTACCCGCTAAGTGAAATCGAGATGCTCGGCTTCGACCTAGGCTTCACACATACAGAACTGAGCGCCGGCATTGGCTCTGTACAAGAAATCATGGCGAGTCCGACGCTTTTCGAAGGGGTAGACAAATACATCATCACGCCTGCCAACGGCAACGCATTCGATGGACCTGTCGTCGACTCGGTGCTCGGCAACGTGGCAGACCTGACGCCGCAGCAGCTGCGCAGCCCCACTGAGAAAGGGTTCGTCGACAAGTTTGGTGACGAATTCGATAACTTTACAATCACCGGCAATTATTTTCGCAATACGCTGAATCGCGGCCAGCTCCCGAACGCTGGTTTTTTGCACAGCTTAGGTCTCGAGGTCACGCTTCCTGGGTCGGATCTTGAATACGCGAGAATCAATTATAACGGCCAGTTTTACTGGCCCATCTCGCAGAACCGAGAATGGGTTGTCTCGCTGCGTACCAACCTCGGTTACGGTATTGGCTACGGTGAAACCGATGAGCTTCCGTTCTTCAATAATTTCTTTGCAGGCGGGCTGAGCGCCGCAGGTGTGTTGCGCGGATTCGAAGAGAATAGCCTCGGTCCAGAAAGTACCCCGGGTGCCAGATACCTGACCCAAGGTGGCATCAGCTTGCTGAAGGATGAAGAGGGCAACATTGTCAAAAGAGAAGATGGTTCTGCTGCCGGAGTTAGCAACGAATTTGGCTACAGCACATCGCCGGTATTTGACGCTAACGGCAACCAACTATTCGATGAGAATGGCAATCCAGAGATAGCGCTCGCGGTCGAAAATTTCTTTCTGGATAGGGATTTCGACAGCTTTGGTGGTAACATATTGGCAACAGCCACGCTGGAACTCCTGTTCCCGCTACCCTTCGTAGAGGACAGGAGCAGGGTACGTTCAGCGTTCTTTATCGATGCCGGAAACGTTTTCTCTTCTAGTTGCTCCGAAAGGCGGCGGCTATCGAAAAATTGTTCGGATTTTGACCTGGCTGAGATTCGCTACTCGGTAGGTGTTAGTGTGACGTATCTGTCGCCCTTCGGGCCGTTAACCTTCTATCTCGCTCAGCCGTTCGGAAAAGAGGGTGACGATACGAGGACGTTCGACTTTACGGTAGGCCAAGGTTTTTAAGGAAAGAATTTTAGACATCGGCGAATTCGCCGATAAATCATCAACCGAGCAGAGCCGCATTGCCCGTCTCGCTTAAACAAGTTTAGTTAGATTTGGAGAACACAAGTGAAAACATTGAAGACTTTAATTGCTGCATTGTGCTTGGTCACTGCATCACAGGCGACTTTTGCGCAAGACACCAAAATTGGTGTTCTCAATGCATTGCAAGCGCTGTTTAACTCTGACGCGGCGCGAATAGTGCAGGAAGAGCTGGAACAGGAGTTTAGCGCGGATGAAGCGCGGGCGCAGGAGCTATCCGAACAGCTGACAGCTCTAAGTGAGAAGTTCCAACAGGACGAGGCAGTGATGACACAGGAAGAAATTCGTCGAATGAATTCGAATGCGCAAGACCTGCAGGTTCAGCTTCAGCTCATTCAGGAACGTGTTCAGAAGGCGCTGCAAGAAAAGAATCAGCAGTTTCTACAAAGCATGCAGGGTACTCTGGCAGAGGCAGTGTCTGATGTCGTTGCAGAGGGTGGCTATGACCTGATCCTCAACGTCGACAGTGCTCCTTATTTCGCGCCGGTACTCGATATCACCGCAAAGGTTACGGCGAAATTAAACCAGAACAGCGCGGCAGCTAACTAGAGACTCGCGACTGCTTCAAACACGCCGACTCGCGAATTCTTTTTGTGTATAGAGCGTTATACCAAAGGAGAGGGGCCTTGCCGCAAGCTAAGCAATACAGACTTGCTGAAATCGCCGAACTTCTTGGGGCGAAGTTGGAAGGAGATGGGGAAGTAATCATCTCCAGTTTGTCGCCATTAAATTCGGCTGGCCAAGGCCAGTTGAGTTTTCTCAGCAATCCCGTCTATGCCCCCCAGCTAAAAAGCTGTCAGGCAAGTGCCGTGATTCTTGCCGAAAAATCAGCCGATGCCTTCGCAGGCAATCGGCTTATCTCTGACAACCCTTACGTAACCTTCGCTTACGCAACGCAGCTATTTGCGCGAGAAGAGTCACCCGAAGCTCACATCCATCCATCGGCAGTCATTTCCGAGTCGGCGACGCTCGCCTGCGATGTGAGTATCGAGGCCAATGCGGTTATCGGCGACGGGGTGACAATTGGTAAGGGAACGTCGATTGGCGCCGGAACCACTATCGGGCGCGACTGCCAAATTGGCGAGAATGTGCGAATCCACCCCAACGTCGTGCTCTACCACGAGGTGACTCTCGGCGATCGCGTAATCATTCATTCAGCAAGTGTTATCGGAGCCGATGGCTTCGGATTTGCGTTCGATGGAGAGCGTTCCGTAAAGATCGCTCAGCTCGGCGGCGTGCGTATCGGTTGCGATGTTGAGATCGGTGCTGCGTCAACGATTGACCGCGGAGCAATGTTGGACACGATCATTGGCGAGGGTGTAAAGATCGACAATCACGTGCAGATCGGACACAACTGCGTCATCGGCAAGCATACAATTATTTGCGGCTGCGCCGCCCTTGCAGGCAGTGTCACTGTTGGGGAGTACTGTGTCTTTGGCGGCGGATCAGGCGCTGTGGGCCATATTACCGTTGCCGATCGAGTGCAAGTGAGTGCGATGGCGCTGCTAAGTAAATCCGTGACCGAAGCGGGGATGATTTCATCCGGTACGCTCGCATCACCCACGCCGGAGTGGAAACGCAACGCACTGCGCTTCCAGCAGTTGGATAGCATCGCCAAGCGTCTCAAAGAGCTCGAGCGCAAGGCTGACTAATCACCGTTACTTATAACATCATAACTATCGAGATCGAGATGCTTTTAGACATTAATGAGATTAAAGAGTATTTGCCCCAACGTTACCCGTTCTTGCTTGTTGATAGGGTGCTTGAGATGGAGCTTGGCAAATCTATCGTTGCCTATAAGAACGTCACTAATAACGAGCCGTTCTTCGAAGGCCATTTCCCCGAAAATCCGATTATGCCGGGCGTGCTTATTATTGAAGCGATTGCTCAGGCGGCTGGCATTCTTGGTTTTAAAACACAGGAAAAAAAGCCTAAGGATGGGTTTTTATATTATTTTGTTGGAGCCGATGATTTGCGGCTCCGACGACCGGTTGTGCCGGGCGATCAGTTAATTCTCAAAGCTGAGGTAATCACGAATCGCCGGGGGATCTACAAGTTTCAAGGCACCGCGTTTGTTGGCGATGAGCTCGCTGCCTCGATGACAATAATGTGTGCTGAGAGGAAAGTGAATGTCGATTGATCCCAGTTCTCGGATCGATCCGAGTGCGGTAATAGAAGAGGGAGTCACAATAGGCCCTTGGTGCATAGTCGGTCCCAACGTATTTATTGGCGCCGGCAGTGTTGTCGAGTCGCATGTGGTAATCCGAAGCCATACTCGTATAGGAAAGAATAATCGCTTCTTTCAATTCGCCTCTGTGGGAGAGGACCCTTCGGATAAGAAATTTGGAGGCGAGGAAGCGTGGCTTGAGATTGGCGATAATAATGTCTTTCGCGAAGGGGTTACTCTGCATAGGGGGACCGGCTTCGGCGGCGGGCTAACGAAAATCGGCAGCGATAATTTACTCATGCCCTATGTCCATATTGCCCATGATTGCATTGTTGGCAACAACACTGTGTTTGCCAACAATGCAGGATTGTCGGGGCATGTTGAGGTAGACGACTGGGCCATTCTTGGCGGTTACGCCGGCGTTAATCAATTCGTTAAAATTGGCGCCCACGCGATGATTGGAGGCGTCACACACGTTGGACAGGATGTTCCCGCTTACATGCTCGTCAGCGGACAGCCGGCCGCAGTTCGTAGCGTAAATACGGTAGGGCTAAGTCGACGTGGCTTTAGTGACGAGGCGATCAAAGACCTTCGTACTGCATTTAAAATTGTGTACCGCAGGGGATTGAGTCTCAAGGAAGCCCTTGAGGAACTCCGCGCGATGGCGACCCGTTGCCCTGAAGTTTTGCCTCTGATTGCTTCGATCGAATCTTCAACCAAGGGTATACAACGCTGAGAGAGCGGGAGGCGTTATGCCTAAGTGTTTCGGTATAGTCGCCGGTGAAAAGTCCGGAGACATACTCGGCGCCGGACTCATCAAAAGCTTGAAAATACGCTTTCCCGATGCTCACTTTGTCGGCCCAGTATGCCGCAGACATCTTGCCCTTGGCAATATTCTTGGCGTGTCGAGCCTTGAATGCCTCGTTGCGCTTGGAGCCGTCAGGTGAGCCTTTGACGCCCTGCTGGCCAAAACGAATGGTCTTGACCTGATCGCCAGACTTGGCCACCACGACGTGTGACTTAGTTGGATGGCTTGGCGTTTTCTTTGGCTTGTTGTAGCCAGAAACACCAGCACGGGAAAGTCGGCTATCTTTGGTCGCCATTATCGTCCTACCATTTTTAAAAGTCCATCAACGGTGTTCTTGCCCAGTTTTGAGAACGGGTTTTCGATTTCGGGCGCGTCGTCGTAAATGATCTTGTAATGGTTCTTGGGGTCGCCAGTAAGCCCAGTACCCTCGTAAGAAATGATCGGTGCCGCCCTTGTTGGGTCTGTTTGCGCCAACGCATCTTGCATCGCGTAGGTGTAATTGATAACTGGCACGTCGCCATAGAATGCCTTTGCAGACGCATACGGCTCACCCGTCATAGTCCCGTAGACATCTTCTGCCGTTCCAACCACATCCAGAAGACCTTTGGCCTTTTTGTACTGCGTGTACAGAGGGCCAAGACCAGTAGCCCACGCACCAGCCATCTTGGCTAGTTCATAGGCGTTGTCCGAATTAAATATCGGGTGTCGCTGTGGGCGCTCTTCTGGCAGGTTCTCAGGCATTACTTCTTGCCTTTCTTAGCTGTTTTGGCGGTCTTTGCGGCCATCTTGAAGTCTTTGGCTGATGGCGCACCCTTAGAGCCAGCCTTGCGCATCTTTTCGCCAGAGCCGTCCTCGATACGCTTACGCTTGGCGTGAATGTTGGCGTACAGTCCTGCTTTCATCGCTTGGCCTTGTTCTTTGTTGCACGCATATTGCGCTGTGGGAGTGAACGGCCAGCCTTGCTCATGGCAATGGCAACCGCCTGCTTCTGGGGTTTGCCAGCCTGCATCTCAGCTTTGATGTTCTTTGAAATGGTTTTGGCGCTGGAGCCTTTTTTAAGTGGCATATTCGTTCCTCAAAATGGTGAGAAGTAAGAACCAAAGCGTTGCATCTTTTCCATGTCGCCTTTGGACTTGCCGCTAATTGACGTTAAACGGGGCAACAGGCCAAGAAAGTCCTCTTCTGTCTGCCCAAGTACAGGCACATCTTTTACGGCGCTCTGAGCGCGTTCTGCACCCTTACCAAACCGCGCCAACAAGCCGCCGTCTTCATTTGCAAGGCCATACAAGCCGCCACCAAGCCCAACAAGCGCATTAGGCGTTGACATTGCCGCAGACGTAGCGCCACGCAACAAAGCCGCACCAGCGTCCATTGAGCCGCGCAGGAAGTCGCTTGGCGATACGTTTGAGCTTTGGTCTTCCTGAAACAGGTTTGCCTCTGGATCGGCCACATCTGGCTGTGATTCCTCGGCTCCAGCGACACCAGTCGCACCAACTAAGCCAAGTGCGGCCAAACGCTTTTGCTTTTCAATATACCCCTGCACATGATCGAGCCACCTTTGATCCGCTACTTGGTACAGCTTTGGATCCATCCACAAAGTGTCGCGGCGCTGTTGATCCGAAAACGGCTCGTTGTTTTTGTTTAATCGACCGCTGACCTCGGCATACGGGTCAAAAAACATTTCTGTTGATGGGACATTAACGCCCTGTGTGTCTATACCGCCTTTGTTTGTGCCAATTATTCCAGAGTCGTAAGATAAATTAACTTCGTGAGGAACAAGGTTCGCATTCGGAACGCCCTCAAATATTGAAAACCCAGAGGTTCCTACAGGCGCATTTCTTAATTCTGGCTCGGCAATGGCGTCAATAATGTCTTTCAGGTTTGGGAACCCCTGATCTCGATTTGCCGCTTTTTTTGCAATGGGCAAAAAAGCCTTTCTTAATGGGCCAGACTGCTCTTTAGAAAACCCGTTGATGCCAAGCAATTGGCTCATGGCATCTTGCATATTGTTTGAAAAGCCAACGAAATGCGGGAAAGCAGGCCCGTTTTTGCCTTTGATTGCCGCAATTTCCTCATCTATTTTTTTCCAAACTTCCTTTGGTACACCAGCGGCTTTTGCTCCTCCAACCATTAGTTCGGTTGTTGGCGTCATAAAGTTGTATGAGTCTTCGCCCATCAAAACATGGACACCAAGAGGCGTCCTGCCCCCAGTTGCTTTGCTTGCTTCTGTAAATTGATCTTGCTTATCCTGCGCCCTGCCACGCATTGAGGCATAAGCCAAGTTCGGGAACCGCTCTCCAAATCTGCCGCCACCCCAAACGTTTACTGGCTGTTCAAGCGGAAGCCCTGCAAGTTTTTTTACCGTGGTCGCGGTTGCCGAGCCATCGCCGCCCGTTGGCACAAGGACATATTCGTTTTTGACAATTTCCTCTGGAGTCATCAACGGTTTAGGCCCAAGCGTCGTAACCACTTCAGAGTCGCCGTATGCGGCCGCTTTTCTTTGTGCCGCAGGAGAGTTGCTTATGGCCTTTGTGTAGGCCGTCATAGCCCTCTTAATCTGCGTTGGATTGTCTACCTGATCCGCGCCCAGATAACCCATCTTCACCAGTTGAGCAGGATCTGGTAGGTTTTTCAACAGTGTCGTCAGAAGTCCCATATATTGACTCGTAAAGTTCGTAACAATCTACACACAAAAATCCGTGTATTGTCTCGCCAACCTCCGTGTTGGTTTTGCCGCACACATCGCAGTTGAAATTCAAAATAACCATGTTTCCCTCGCCAAAAACAATAGGTCGTTTTGATTATACCAGCGCAATTTTGGTTAAGCAATTCCTTTCAGGTTACGTCTGATTGGCGCTCCCCAGTCAGATGTTGCCCTGTGGCCGACAGCCAGATACCTGAACGCATCAGAGCCGTGAGACGCCCAGTCGTGGGCTGGTCGAGACCTCCACACCTTGCCGTTATCGTCGTACTCCCTGTGGTACTGCCTTAAGGCGTCAATACCGCGCTCACACTTCTCTGCGTCAAACCAGCAGTTGGGTAGCATCGACCGTACCGATTGGATGCCGTCATCGACCATTAGTTGCGGTGCAATCGTAATCGGGCGCACACCGAGGCTATCCAGCGTCTCAAGGCGCGACTTGCCCGAGCCAAGTTCCCTGACCCGAACGTCATGCGGGAGAAT
>JALRKV010000010.1 GCA_023254735.1 Pseudomonadales bacterium
GATCACGTTATAGACACCCTGAGACAGTTTGAGCTTGAGCTACGAACAACTATGTTCTGCACCAATAGTTGCGACCTGAGAGAGCTTGCGCGAGCACCGCTTTTGAGAGACCCGGCCAGAAGTCAGGCTTGAACCTTTTGCCATATCCTGACCGAAGATCCCAAATATTTCGATGGCGATTTATCTGTAGAACATACGGCGTGACTTTATCACCGCCATTTACCACTTTATGGTTAGTGTCCGACCGCCTCGCTTTCTAGACAAGTGAGTATTCGCTCTGCAATCTCATTGCCATGGGTGTTCTGGAGAAAGTGGCCGGCATCGGCGATCACATGGAACGTTGACTGTGTGTATATCGATGCCCACTCCCTGCCCCACGACTCGGTAAAGATGTCATCGGCGCCACCCCAGATAAAGTGTATTGGTTTAGTCCAACGCCTGAGCAGATTGAAGTGAAGGGTTTGCGCGGCACCGTTGCCGCCGTGATAGTCATCGAAAGGAATAGAAAGGGGAAAGCGTCGAAGTCCGCTATAAGCTTCGTCCGGCAACCCCTTAAACGGTGCGCGATAAGCCTCGTAGATATTCTTGCCGGCGGCGGTTCTAAAACTCGGTGCTGCGCCCGAGATGAGCGTAGCGACAGCTTCCTCGCGAGAAAGAAATCCACCGGAGAGTGCAACGAGTGCGCCGATGTTGGGCGTCTCACGCGCGAATAGACCTCCCTCATGCCAGCCTTTATTCCAGCGCTTTATCGCCTCGGAGTAATGATACTCGGGGTGGTGAAGCCACGTATTCATGATCACCAAACGCGAGAATCGTTCCGGCATCGTCGCCGCCTGCGCAAGACCGATGGGCCCGCCCCAGTCTTGACAGACGAGGGTTATGTCACTCAGATCCAACGCTGTAGCTAGACTAGTTAACACTTCCGTATGTCGGGCAATGCTGTACCAGTAGGGATCGGTCGGCTTATCCGACTTGCCAAACCCGAAATGGTCTGGCGCTATACAGCGAAAGCCTGCCGAAGCAAGTTTTGGAATGAAATCTCGGTAGAGATAGCTCCATGTCGGCATACCGTGCACGAGCAACATAACCGGCCCATCGCTCGGGCCTTCGTCGAGATAGTGCATGCGTAGATCGCCCCACTCATGGTAATGAGGCTCGAAATCATAATCTTCTAGCGCATCGAAATTGCTGTCTGGTGTGCGGCAGAAATCGGTCATTGAGTACTCCCGTTTAGTACACGAAGCCTGCTACCTCGAATCAGCAGGTCTAAGGGCCGAGAAACAGCGTTTGAACCTTGCGGCTATTCTCGAGGGTGTCACCAAAATTAACACCGGGGGAATGAAACATCCAAGGGCGAAACAGAACCAGCCGATTATATTTGTAAGGGATAGCGAGGGTTTTCTCCCACAGCGACTCGTCGACGCCGTCGACCTCCAAGAATTCTTTTACTTTCTCTTTGGTTGTGAACCCAGCTGCATGCGCACCCTCGAGTGTGCGGGGTATTTCCTCGAGACCCGTGCGCAAATGTTTCCAGAAAACCGTGCCGTCTACCTTTGGATGCTCTTTAGAAAGATACACAACGCCCGACCAGTGGGTTCGTCCGGCATCGAAATGAATATGCTGAGTGAAAGGGTCGTCGGCCTTCGAAAAGCGGATTTTGCCGTTAAGCTCCGTCGAGGCATTAATCGGCTTTTGTTGCAATAATTGCTCAAAAAATTCCCGCTGGCTGTTCGACAAAAAGGACTCTTTGGTCATCACCCCGGCATAATTGCCACGGGACGACGCGTCGCGCTGCGCCTTGAGCGCCTCTTCGACAAGGCGGTCGGGGTCATTGTAAAAATCGTCTATGACGAAATAGCGGTTAATCATAGTGACACGTCACAACCCATCAATTTACTGCATTGATACTGCGTAGGCGAAGCTAGGCGCGGACTGCCGCAGCGAGGACGCTGCATAGCAGAGAAAGGATTCTATAACCTGCTAGAACCACAAAACTAGCTAGTTTTGTGACAGTTTGTCTCTATCTGGCAGCGCAACGGACGATGCATGTGGGGTGTAGCCGCTTAATGCGCAGATATCTACTCAGTGCTGTTTGCTAAGCGCTCGCGCGGGAACGATCAACAGCGCGTAACAACCGATAGCCACGAGCAGGCTGGTATTGATCCCGCTCCACATAGAAATCGCCACAGCAAGTACGCTCGCAAGCACTCCGGTGGCGCCATTGACGCCCCACATCCACGGCAAGCAGTCGTCGGAGTACTGCCTGAATAACCGAAGCCCCAGCGGGAAACACATACCCATCGGCAGCGCCGCAGTCGCCACCAGCAGCACTACAATCACGCATCGTACTAAAAGTCCCTGATCGATGGTTGCCTGAATGATCGGCCCCGAGAGCAAATAGATCGCACTTATGAGCGCGACGATGCTTAGCGGCAGTGCGAGCGTCCAGCGTCGATCGCGCTCGACAGCGATACGATCGGATAGTGAGCTACCTATCCCTGCTGCAATGATCATTGAAAACAGAAGCACAGAGACAGCATAAACGGGGTGCCCCAAATAAACAGAAAAACGTTGAATCAAAGGTATCTGCACCATCATAAACCCGGTGCCTATACACGCGAAGTAAAGCAAACCGCTGCCAAAAACACCCTTAGGCAGCTGCGGCTTTCCAGACAAAAGCAGCGGAACCCCGATAACGAGCGTCACACCGATAAAGGCGAGCAGACAGAGAAGCATGAGCGTGTAGGTGGCAAGGAGATTACCGCCCGCGACGATACCCAGTTCGCCAAGTTCGACATCGGTGCTCGATAGCGCCGAGGGTTTGAGAATATTGAAGAAATAAGGACGGCTATCGAGCGGCGGCGAGAAGTCGAGAAATTCGTGCTGCGTCGCAGCCTCAAGCTGTTCAACGCTCTTACTCGCAAGCGCATCACGGATCAGACGCTCGCTGCTCTCCTGACGCGGCGAGTGTAAGATAGTAAACGCCATCTCTGCTGCCACTGCCTCTATCTGGTCGAGGTCGGCATCGCTGAATGGCGTGGGAGAAACAAGCAGAGTTGCCACAGTATTGCGCGCCACTAGCACCGTATGATCGCCGGGGTTATTAATCCCTTGTTCCAATAAAGACATCGCAGCGAGAGAAATAAGCCTGTTTGTCTCGGAAAGCGCCTCGGGAGAATACCATCGCGAAACGCTTAGCAGACCGTTCGGTGCGAGCTTGTCGAGAAAAATCTGCCAACCCTCTACTGTGTAGAGCCCATTCTCGGAGAGGGTAAACGCTCCTGCACCCGTTGCCGCCCATGTGTCGATGAGCGACATTTGAATCACATCGTAGGTCTCGTCACTGCGCGTTAGGAAAGAGCGCGCCTCGTCGTGCACAAACTGGACCTCGGGCTGCTGGTCTAGCGAGACAAAGTCACGGCGGCGGTCTTGCAGTATGTCGAGTATTGCGCCGTTAATTTCGATGCCAGTGATGCGCTCGCTCTTTGCCCAGAGCGCAGTAAGAATGTCGCGCCCACCGCCCACGCCAATCACCGCGACGTTCCCTTCTTTGCGTAAATGATACGGCAGCGAGGTGACATCGAAGCGCGGCCATTCGAGCCCTTCTCTATTGCCATCCCACTGCGTGACTGCGGTACCTGCTTCGCCGTCGATGACAAGTCCCTGCAGCTTCATCCCTTCAATCACTGGTGCGCCTGCGCCTGCGCCCCAGTAAAATGGGCCCACGCGCTCTTCGGCGGGGGACAATAATATCTGACCATGGATCGTCCAGTATTCAATCGTCTGGTCGCTGTAGGCAATCTCGTTGCCTTTCGGGTAAAACACCCTAAGTCCGCTGGTGAACTGGCTGTTCGCGACCGCGCCTGTGGCCAGCAAAACCGCAAGCGCGACCCAGCGCAGGTCGCTGCGGCCGGTCTTCGCGCGCTGGAAAAAGAGAATGGCGAGCACGGTGACAACAGTCGAGGCAATCGTTGCGCTGCTAATATCCAGCATGCTCAGGAGTACGAGGCAGGCGAGGCTGCCAAGCGCCGCACCGACGAGATCGACTGCGTAGATGAGGCCACTATTACCGGGCACTTGTGTGAGCGCAACCGTCACTACCACGCCACTAAACGCGAACGGAATCGCGACCGCCAAAGTAATCAGAGTCATCTTGAGAAAGTTTGCCGCATCCCATCCGCCGAGTGTGCTCAGCGGTGTTAAAAGAATAATGAGGTGGCAAACCAGCGTACTCAGCGCGAATAAAATAGAGTATTGGTAGAGCGAGTTGAGTGCGTCTTCGCGCGGAAACTTTTGAGGCTTGAGGTAAACCCAGAGCGCACCGGCCGCCATACCGAACATCGCCATCGATACTGCAAAGAAGGACAGATGATACCAAGTGACCACCGAAAGCAGCCGAGTATTGAGTATTTCGAGTAGGAGTGTCGCGCTCGTGATAAAGAACAGTCCTGCGAGAAAAGATCTGCTCGTGCCTTGTACTGTCGGTGTGCCCAAAATCGGTTTTGCTCCTTTGTTCTGTTCGTGTCGCGAACGCCGCAACGCGGAGACTACTGCAATCTGGCGCGGGCGTGGCTATTAATCGCGAACTATTCTGACGCATAATAGACGATAAACGTGTCAATCAATATGGTTAGCTTGGAACTCAGCGGCTACCAATAGGCGCAGCCCAGCCAAACCGCCAGAGGACCCTACGTGACTCAGCCCATAAAAACAGCACTGTCTCTGCTGCCGCTTGCGGGTTATCTCGTTTTCTTGGTCCTGCTTGCCTATTCGAAGCCTCTCTACACTTGGGATACCGTTCCCTATACAGCCACCATACTGAGTGCCGACATCAGTGACCCCA
>JALRKV010000014.1 GCA_023254735.1 Pseudomonadales bacterium
GCCTCGTCTAACGCGTCGATACCCTCGGTTGTCACATCCACCGCATTGCCTGTGTGATGCTCGCTAAACCCCGGCGCAGCGCTGACTTTTAGAATATCGCCGAGGGCCTCGCCGGCGCTCAATTTACGCGCGATGATCTCGGCCTGATAATCGATGCCGCGGTACGCGGACACGAGCTGCAGGGTTATTCCCTCTGCACTTGCGGCGTTTTGAATCTGCATCCATGCCTGCGCCGCTTCCGGCGCAAGCCGCTGGGGGCGACCGAAGACATCGTTCCCAACAGACACTAAGCGCTTGGCCTCAGAGCAAAGTGGCTGCTTGCTCAGCCCGAGCTTAGCGTCGTTCAGCAGCGATGCAGTCAGACCTAGATGCGCGTGAAGCGCCGCAAGTTTCTTCAGATAGCTCAGATCAGATGTCGCCGACAACGCCAGTAACCTCAGTAAGTTTGTGGCCCCGAGAATGAAGGGGTGTGAATTTCATCGTAAATCTGCAACGAGCGGGTTGCAAGCAGCAACAAACCCAGCGAGGTGATGTCGCGAAGTCGATTGCTCCTTTTTTTTGTCGTTTTTATTATATCTTATGTCTTATTAACCACATTAATTCTCGCAAGTGACCGGCATAATTCACGCTACATCGTCCACTTGATGCACTCAGGCGGACGCATAGCCACTGTGCAATGGGAGCAGCAACAGTTATGACGCCATTACCGGTAATCACAGGCTTCGGAGGCGTAAGCCCCGCGGGTCGCAGTTCCTTCCATCGAGGGTATCAACGCTTAGTCGAAAGCACGCTGAACCAGGCCCAGCGACAGCACCTGATTGCCAGCCTTGCGGGTCTATCGAATGCCCAATCAGAGAACCCCAATGGGGACACTCTCCTGCGCAACACGCTCATTCGCTCCTTGGAGACAAACCTATTCAATCCGCAGAAGCAGCGCGTCCAGTCGCAGCTGACGCTCACGCCTGACTCGCATCAACTCGGCGCCCAAGGTCATCCAGGAGAGAGCGGTGAGCTCAAATTCCGCGTGCCTAGGCGTCAACTGCCCACCACCCTGCCCTCGGGATGGCGACTAATCGATGAGGCCAGCGAACACGTGACCGTTGCCTGCGAACGTGCTGAACTCATGCTAGCAAGCTATACCGAGATGAAAGTGACAAGCGCCGGCCAGCTGCCAACTGGCTTCGACCCCGCCTTTCTCTATGCTTCGCGAAATCATCCGCGCGCGCTACAGATGACTGTGTACGGCGCGTCTGACGCCATCAATTCGCTCGGTATCGAATGGGCAGGGATACGCGGCCGTGTCGCGCCCGATGCAATCAGCGTCTATGCCGGAAATTGTATGGGACAGCTAGACAGCGCAGGGTTCGGCGGCATGCTGCAAGCGCGCTTGTTAGGCAATAAAGTCAGCTCCAAGCAGCTTCCACTTGGGCTGATTGAGATGCCCGCAGACTTTATCAATGCCTATTTACTCGGCAATCTAGGCACGACCGGCACCAGCGTCGCCGCCTGCGCGACGTTTCTATACAACCTGCGTCAGGGCATTAAAGACATCCAATCTGGGGAATCGAGAGTCGCAATTGTCGGCACCAGTGAGGCACCTCTCACGCCGGAGGTGTTCGAGGGCTTCAATGTCATGGGTGCGCTTGCGGAGGACTCAAAGCTGCGTGCGCTCGATGGCCTCGCGCCAGGCGCCCCTTTTAATTCGCGTCGTGCCTGTCGACCTTTTGGCGATAACTGCGGTTTCACGCTTGCCGAGTCTTCGCAGTTCGTTGTTCTCATGGACGACGCACTCGCACTTGAACTGGGTGCCAATATCCTAGGCTCGGTGAGCGATGTGTTCATCAACGCCGATGGCTATAAAAAATCAATCGCAGGCCCCGGCGCCGGGAATTACCTCACCGTCGCCAAGGCCGCGGCGGCGGCACGTTCGATTCTAGGTGAACGGGCGCTGCGCGAGCGCAGCATCGTCCAAGCGCACGGCACTGGCACGCCGCAAAACCGCGTTAGCGAGTCCGCCATTCTAAATCGTGTTGCAAGTGAATTCGGCATACAGGGCTGGCGCATCGCTGCGGTAAAGGCGTTTGTGGGACATTCACTCGCAAGCTCTGCCGGCGACCAACTGATGTCTACCCTAGGACTTTGGGCACACGGCACGATCCCAGGCATTGAAACGGTTACGGCGGTCGCCTCAGACGTTAAACAAGACTGCCTCGATTTCGTTTTGAAACACAGGGAAAGCGAGGCAGGATCAATCGATGTGGCGCTGTTAAACTCAAAAGGGTTCGGCGGCAATAACGCGACGGCAACGGTGCTTGCCCCTCACATAACTCAGAAAATGCTCACCGCGCGTCACGGTCGCAAAGCGATGACGGAACATGCCTGCCGCAACGAAACAATCGCCGCTAAGAGTGCCGATTACGATGCGGCGGCCTCGCGCGGTGACCACCGCATCCTCTATCACTTCGATGAAGGCGTGCTCGGTGAGGAGGCCCTCTCGTTCGGTGCGACAAAAACCGGACACTGTGCGTCAGTGCAGGTGGGCGAAGACCGTCCTTCCATCAATCTCGATCTGAAAAGCCCCTATGCCGAGCTCGCAGTTTAGCCTTTGACCTCGAGCGCGTGCTCTTCAGCGATCCGCTGTTTCCATATCGCAGGTCCCGTGTTGTGTACTGAGGTGCCCGAGGAGTCAACGGCAACGGTAACCGGCATGTCTTCGACGACGAACTCGTGAATGGCCTCCATACCTAGGTCCTCAAATGCGACAACCTTAGACTGCCGGATCGCTTTCGAGACGAGATAGGCGGCGCCACCCACAGCCATGAGATAAACAGCTTTGTGCCTCTTGATTGCTTCGATGCCGATGGGGCCGCGCTCCGCTTTGCCAACCATGCCAATTAGCCCAGTTTTCTCGAGCATATCGTCGGTGAACTTATCCATCCGCGTGGCTGTGGTTGGGCCCGCTGGGCCAATCACTTCGTCGCGCACTGCATCTACAGGGCCAACGTAGTAAATAAACTTATTTTTAAAGTCGACGCCGGCGGGCAGTGGCTCGCCGTTGGCCAGTTGTGTGAGCAAGCGCTTGTGAGCCGCATCGCGGCCGGTGAGGAGTGTGCCTGATAGCAACAAGGTTTCGCCCGGCTGCCAGTGCGTAATCTCCTCTGGCGTGACGGTATCCAGATTCACGCGGCGCGTTCTCGGCCCGACGTCCCAGGTGATTTCAGGCCAATCGGCGAGGCTCGGCGGTGTCAGTTCCGCAGGGCCGTTGCCGTCGAGATGGAAATGAGCATGTCTGGTCGCTGCGCAGTTTGGAATCATCGCAACGGGCAACGAAGCGGCGTGCGTAGGATAATCGCTGATTTTGACATCGAGCACGGTAGTTAGACCGCCAAGGCCCTGCGCGCCTATGCCCAAATTATTCACCCGCTCCATGATCTCTAGCCGGAGCTCTTCGACGCGGGAGTTCGGGCCCCGTGCACGCAACTCATGTATATCGATGGGATCCATTAGGGACTCTTTCGCGAGAAGCATTGCTTTCTCAGCCGTTCCCCCGATACCAATCCCGAGCATGCCGGGCGGACACCAGCCAGCGCCCATCGTTGGCACAGTGCGCTCTACCCAGTCAACAATACTGTCGCTCGGATTGAGCATGACGAGCTTAGATTTATTCTCCGAACCACCACCCTTCGCCGCGAGTTTTACCTCGACCGAATTTCCCGGCACGATTTCCATGTGCACAACCGCAGGCGTATTGTCGCCCGAGTTTTTGCGCAGACCCGCAGGATCGAGAAGAATGGATGCGCGCAAGACGTTGTCCGGATGGAGGTAAGCACGGCGCACGCCTTCGTTAACCATGTCGGTGATCGACATAGAACCTTCCCACTGCACCTGCATACCGATCTTTAAAAACACACAAACGATACCCGTGTCTTGGCAAATAGGTCGCTTACCCTCGGCGCATAGGCGAGAGTTAATCAGTATCTGCGCCATCGCATCCTTAGCCGCAGGAGACTCTTCGCGCTCGTAGGCTGCGTGTACTGCTTGCACAAAATCGATAGGATGATAATACGAGATATATTGCAATGCGTCGGCGACGCTCTGAATAAGGTCTTCATTGCGAATTAGGGTTGTCACTGTTTCACCTCTAAAGGAGAGCCATACCTTGCATTGATGAAGGCGCTAGCTTAAGGTTTAGCGCATCGATTCAACCTAGATACATCGCCGCGCAAAGGTCTTCTATGTCGACTAAAGTTGATCGAGTCGGTTGAATAGACGCCAAATGAAGGCCCCTAGTCTACCATCGCTGATCCGGTGCTGCGATGTTCTGCCGATCGAATTATCGAATTTGACAAGGATGGGCCACGCGGCTAACCCGCAGCCTCTCGCGCTTTGTTTAACTTAGGAAATTTACTCGCATGCTTGATTCCAGCAACGCCAATATAGAATACAGCCTCGACGCAGGGGTTTTCGTCCTTAAAATTAATCGCCCCGAAAAAAAGAATGCGCTGCTTCCAGGTATGTATGCTGCTCTCGCCGAAGGGCTTCGCTGGGCAGACGAATGCGACGAAGTTCGGGTGACGCTGATCCGCGGAGTAGACAACTGCTTCACAAGCGGCAACGATGTGAATGGCTTTGTGTCCAGCGAAGCGGATTCTTCTCAGGGCCGCCCATCGCAGGATCTGATGCACGCGCTTAACGAGAGCAAGAAGCCGATTGTGGCAGCGATTAGTGGGCTCGCCATTGGCATCGGCACAACACTTTTGTTTCACTGCGACCTCGTTTACGCCTCCCGCGAGTGTTTTTTACAAATGCCGTTCACACGCCTAGGCTTATGTCCTGAAGCCGGTTCGAGCTACTTACTACCGCGACAAATAGGCCATCAGCGCGCATCAGAAATGCTGCTCTTAGGAGACCGAATGAGCGCCGAGCAGGCGCGGGATTATGGTGTAGTAAATGAAGTCTTGGATCAGGCTGAATATCTCGACTATGCGATGACAAAGGCACGACAGCTCGCCGCCCTGCCAGCCGATTCAGTCCAAACCAGCAAACGCCTCATCAAAACCGGATTACCCGAGGCGACGCGCACCGTCATCAATGACGAATTAATCGAATTCAATCGATTACTGCAGACACCAGAGGCACAGGCTATTGTGCAGGCCTTCCTCGCGAAATCCGCTGCAAAGTAAGGACCAGTAGGCGAGAAGTGCGAAGGACGAGAACGTTGAGAAAGATGCGAAAGACTCTCACTCGAGCAAAAAGTCTTTCGCTGCGTTAACCTTTTTAGCGAGATAGTCATTACCCCCTCGATCGGGATGCAGCTTTCTCATTAAGTCTCGATGCGCAGCGATGATGTCGGCGCGCTCAGCCCCCTCGCTAAGACCTAATACTTCGAGGGCGTGGGCTCTGTTCATTTCTTCGGAGGGTCCGTTTTCGGCACGTTTGCTCGTTCCCGCTTCTTCTTCCCACTCTGGATGCACGCGAGCGAGATAGGCCTGCAGCAGCTGCACCGAGTCACCATCTTTGCTGCACTCAGAGAGAAGCTCCATCAGTTCGCCGAGGCTCATGCTTGCGAGCAGTCGTCCGGCAAATTTCCCAACAACCACCTCTCCCTGCATCTCGGCTGTTTCATGATCAAGCGACATGGCCAAGAATCGCGTCCTGATTGTTGACTGCTGCCCGGGCTGCCTCGGCTTACTCGCATTCGCGCGGCCACGCAGCATGTGCAACATCGGCAAAAAGCGTAGCAGCGCTGGCAGCAACCTAAAGAGTGAGGTCGCCGCCAACCCCAATGGCGCCAAGATAAACTGCACCGGCAGCCGGCCCATTGCGATTAGCACACCAACCACTAACAATCCGGTGAGGCTTATTGCGAGCCAACGTTTCTGAGTCGCTGTGAGTGACGTAACTCTCGTGATGCGCTGTGCCAGCCAGTAAGCAAGTAGAGGCAGCAGAATAATGAGCAGCAGTCTAAATATCATAGCGGTGAAAACTCACTTAGTTTTATCGACGAATTTGACGTTCGAGCAGAGCGACCGCTCCTGCCGCGTCTTTGTTACGCGCGCCGAAGGCCGTCAGCGCTTTCAGTCCGCCAGCCGCATAGGCCGCAACAGCGCGCAAAAGATGCGCGAGTTGCGCAGCGCTCGCCGAATCGAAGCGACTGTAAGCCCCGCCTGAGAGCCTAGACAGTTCTTTGAAACCGGCCATAGCGGTCGGGTCACCGCCCTCCTGAAAAATGAACAACGGCACCTTAAGTAGACCTAATTTACCGGCCAGATCTGCGAGTATGTCGATGTCCTCTTCGAGGCAATCGCCGACATAAACGACACAGCTGAGGGGCTTAATTGCATTTTCTCGCAGCGCGTGTTTTAACACGGCACCAATTTGCGTGCGGCCTGCCTCGCATCGCAATCCCTGCATAATACTCAACACACTGTCAGCGTCGCTCTGCCAATTACTGGCAAAAAATTCACCGAAGCCGCGAAAATAGCATAGCTGCAGTGCAAGCCCACCGAGTGCTGCTGCCTCACTGAACATCTGTGCTTGGAGATGACTCGCATGGTCCCAAGTGGATTGTCTGCTCGCCGTTGCGTCTAACGCAAAAACGAGTCTCCCGTCACCACTGCCCTTGGGCAGCGCAGCCACTTTAGTGAGAAAAGCACTGACGTCTGCCGAAGAGGAGACTAGTTGCTTGTCTCTCTTTGCTGCCGTCTTCTTGTCCGTCTTCTCATCCGTCCTCGCAGGCGCGCGCGCAGCTGCCGGAGGCTCGTCTGCGTTCGAGGTTTTTGAGGGTGAGCTGAGCTTACTCAGAACCGTAGTCAGAAAGTCTTTCATCATGACCAAAGATTAGCATGGCCCGAGGCGTGCGATACACCTGAAGTTATTTGCCTGAGCCGACGAGCTCATAGAGTGATAAAGGTAAAAAGAGAGGCTGAAAGGAAGTAAGAAAAGAGAGAAAGAGGGAAAGATAAAAAGATGGTGCGGACGGGGAGACTTGAACTCCCACACCTTTCGATACTAGAACCTAAATCTAGCGCGTCTACCAATTCCGCCACGTCCGCAGCGCTCAACCGACAAAATTCTCTGCTCGATCAAGGGAGGCGCATTATACCCGATCAGCGCGCTTTGCCAAGCGCTAGTAAGCCATGACTCTGCAATCTATACTCTGAGGCGAACACTCGTTAATGCAAAGGAACAACTATGGCCCATTTAGACCTCGAGATTAAAGACGGTATTGCGACACTCACGATGAATCGACCCGAGGCAAGAAACGCCCTCAGCATGGAGATGCGCGCCCAACTCATCGAGGTGCTCCACGACATCGAACACGATGACGCTGTGCGCTGTGTGGTCCTTACGGGCGCCGGCGACCATTTCATGGCAGGCGGCGATGTAAAAGGCATGAGTGAGTCGATAAAGAAGGCGCCTGCAGAGGTGCGCAAGGAATTTTTGTTACGCATTCATGACTTGCACCCAATTATGTTCGCCATGCGCCGCATGCCAAAACCGATCATAGCGAGCTGCCGCGGCGCGGCGGCCGGTGCCGGCGTGAGCATGGCGCTTGCCTGCGATCTTGTTATTGCCGCAGAGGATGCCTTTTTCACGCTCGCTTACTGCAAGATCGGCACGAGCCCAGACGGCTCCTCCTCTTTCCACCTGCCACGTGCAGTGGGCATTAAGAAGGCCATGGAGATAGCGCTCTTGGGCGATAGGTTTGGCGCGCAAGAGGCGAAGGACATCGGGATGATTAATTTCGTTGTGCCAAGCGCCGAACTCGATGCCGAAACAACGTCTCTCGCTCAGCGTCTCGCCGCTGGGCCAACTCATGTCTATGGGAATACCAAGGCACTGTTCTATCGATCACTAGAAAGCGAGTTCGAATCGCAGTTGCAAGCAGAGGCAGAGTATTTTGCAGACTGTGCGTCTCGCGCAGATTTCAGAGAAGGCGTTACAGCCTTCGTCGAGAAACGCAGCCCCAATTTTATCGGGCGTTAATGGACTGTACGGCTAGGCAATAAGCGGCCTAGCCGAAAACCCGTCTAACCCGCTACTGAGCTGGGCGAAGCACTGACTGAAGGGATTCGACGTTTTGCTGAAGTCGATACAGGCTGTCGTTGACCTGCAGCCTATACGCATTTACAGACTCCATTGACTGTTCCACATACTCGAGCCGCCCAGCGAGACCCAGCACCGTGCTGTCACCGCTATTGAGGGAAGCCTGAATTGCGACGAGATCACCGCGCAGTTCGCCGAGCTCGTCCACCTGGGCATTTAATTGCCCCAGCGCCGTCGTGGCAGCTGCCAGTTCGTTGGCCAAACTATTGATGCGAGTCTCGACTGCAATTAACGACTCGGTAGAGGCAGCGACGCGCGAAGCATTCTGTGCAATCGTTTCATCCTGCCCTTCGTTAGTGAGCCTGATACGCGCCGCTTCTCCCTTGAGTTCATCGATGCTGCTGTTGATCACTCGCCGTGCGGCCCAGAGTTTATCTATTTCAGAGAAATTGAAGTCCATGCGTTCAACCATTTTCAGAGTGGACTCCTCTGCGCTGTCTCCCACCAAACTCAGTCTGCGCTCAAGATCGGCGATCCGAAGCTCGACTGCACGCGCGTCGGCCTCGGCTTCTTGAATGTAGATATAGCCGAACCCTGTCCCGCCAAGCATTGCCAGAAAAAGCACCGCTACCGCGCCCTTCAAGCCCGCAGAGCTGACGGATTTCGCAGAGCCTCTAGCTGGCATCACAATATCATGACTCTGCGCTCTACGATTACTGAGGTGGCTATCTACATCATCGCGCTCGGGAACCATCGGGGGAAGCCGACCGAGGTCATCGTTGTCTCTCATCTTAGGGCTCGCTTGATTCTGTGAGGGGTATGGCGCTTATTATCTACAAATTGACGAAAGCCTGCTATCCCTTAGCCCCTTGTTCATAACATAGAGTTCCTAACATCGAGTTCCTAACCTAGAGCTCCTCACATCGAGCTCCTAACCTAGAGCTCTTCACATCGAGCGCCATACCCTGAGCTCCGCGCCCTGAGTTCCGCGCCTGGTCCCCTCGCCGTTTCGATAGCCTGACTGTTATAGCAAGTGCTACACTGACAACAGAAGTCGCAAGATTTTGACAATCTCATCGAATAAAACTGATTCCAATAAAACTAATAAAGGAGCTACCCCATGGAACTCGACAATCTAGTCCCCTTCCTCGTCCGCTGGATTCACCTTTTCGCCGGCGTAGTTTGGATCGGCATCCTCTATTACTTTAATTTCGTTCAAACTGAATATTTCAAAGTCGCAGATCCCGCCGCGAAGTCCTCCGCGATAGCGAAACTCCTGCCCAACGCGCTCAAGTGGTTCCGCTACGGTGCCCTAGTCACTTTTATCTCAGGCATCGCGCTCGCAGGCTATCTCGCCGCTGCGGTCAACTTTTACATCATGTTAGGCATGCTTATGGGAACGCTCATGTTCCTCAACGTGTGGCTCATTATTTGGCCTAATCAGAAAGTAGTAATGGCCTCTAACGAGCAAGTAATGGGCGGCGGCGAAGCACTTCCAGAGGCGGCCGGCGCCGCAGCAAAGGCGGGACTTGCCTCGCGCACCAACACCCTTTTCTCGCTTCCTATGCTTTTGTTCATGGTTGCCTCAGGGCACTTAAGCGGCCTTGGCAGCCTGCCGCTGGGCGCGGAAGTGGGCGTCAGCGGTACCGCAGCGGCGATTGCGGTTATCCTCATCCTTGCAATCGAAGCCAATGCCATTAAAGGCAAGATGGGGCCGATGGCGAGCGTTGTCGGCGTTGTGCACTTAGGTGTCGCACTGGCCGCCGTGCTGTTAGTAGTAGCGCAATACCTCTAACAGTCTTTTATTCGACAGCTTTTAATTAGCCAGCTGTCATCACGAAGGGTCGATTTGAGTCCTGCCCCAAGCAGGTCTAAAATCGACCCTTCGCCGTACTGGCAGGCACGAAACCGATTTTTACACCCACCAAATGCAGCAGCAGGAGATCGACTAAACTCATGAGCTTACAACTTCCAGAACTTCCCTTCGCCAAAGACGCGCTCGCACCACATATGTCGGCTGACACATTCGACTATCACCATGGTAAACACCATAACGCCTACGTCGTGAAAGGGAATGAACTTTTGGCCGAAGCCGGTATTGATGCATCGGATTTGGTTCAACTCGTTCACGAGTCAGCCAAAATCGGCGGCGCACTCTTCAACAACATAGGCCAGCACTATAACCACAGCTTCTTCTGGAACAGCTTAAGCCCCAACGGCGGCGGCGCACCGACAGGCGAAATTGCGGCACGCATCGATGCCGATTTCGGCAGCTTCGACGAATTCAAAGCACAGTTTGTTGCGGGCGGCGTAGGCCAATTCGGTAGCGGATGGGTTTGGCTGGTAGAACGCGATGGCAAGCTTGCGATCGAGAAGTCAGCCAATGCCGAAACGCCACTGACCACAGGTGCGAAGCCCCTGCTCGTCTGCGATGTTTGGGAACACGCTTACTACCTCGATTTCCAGAATCGACGCCCTGATTTCTTAGCGTCGTTTATCGACAATCTCGTCAATTGGGAATTTGCTAACGCGAACCTAGCGGCCTAGATCGCGGCTTAGATAGCAGCTTAAATCGCTGCTTAGATCGCTGCTTAGTCAGTGGCCTAAGCAGCGGAAGCACAGCCTGTAGAAATAGCCTGACGTTAAGATAAGGTAATCTAGCGCCGGTCTGTTGCAAGTTTAGAAGCAATTATCCGCTGCAATAAAAAGGCCACGCATAAAAAAAGCAGACAACGTGAGTTGTCTGCTTTTTTTGTAGTGGCGCCTGTATTACGCCCCAGGGCTTTGGCTTACATCATGCCGCCCATGCCACCCATTCCGCCCATGCCGCCCATATCAGGCATCGCTGATCCTGCGCCCTTATCTTCAGGGGCGTCAGTTACCATAGCCTCAGTAGTGATCATGAGGCCGGCAACAGACCCGGCAGCTTGAATCGCTGTTCGCGTGACTTTGGCTGGATCAAGAATACCCATCTCTATCATGTCGCCGTATTCACCCGTGGCTGCGTTAAAACCATAGTTGCCCTTGCCCGCGGCAACCTTGTCTAGCACTACCGAACCCTCGCCACCGGCATTGCTGACGATTTGGCGAAGGGGGGCAGTAACCGCTTTGAGCAACAAGCCTATACCCACGTTTTGGTCTTCGTTGTCGCCCTTGAGGCCTGTCACCGCTTGTAGTGCGCGCACAAGCGCTACGCCGCCGCCAGGAACAACGCCTTCTTCGACCGCTGCGCGAGTTGAATGCAGTGCGTCTTCGACGCGCGCTTTCTTCTCTTTCATCTCGATCTCAGTGCCTGCACCTACTTTGATTACGGCAACGCCGCCCGCAAGCTTCGCAACACGCTCTTGTAACTTTTCACGATCGTAGTCTGACGATGTCTCTTCGATCTGCGCGCGGATTTGGCTTACGCGGCCTTCGATCGCTTTCGCGTCGCCCGAACCGTCGATAATCGTCGTGTTCTCTTTCGTAATCTGCACGCGCTTCGCGCTACCTAGATCATCTACAGTTGCCCCTTCGAGGTTTAGGCCGACCTCTTCCGAGATAACCGTACCACCGGTGAGCACAGCAATGTCTTCGAGCATCGCCTTACGACGGTCACCGAATCCAGGCGCCTTAACTGCCGCAACCTTCACGATGCCGCGCATATTGTTTACAACGAGAGTGGCAAGCGCTTCGCCCTCGACGTCCTCTGCAATAACCAGCAGCGGGCGACCAGACTTAGCTACGCCTTCGAGCAAGCTGAGCATATCGCGAATATTCGACACTTTCTTATCGACTAACAGGATCAGCGGACTTTCGAGGTCAACGCTCATGCTCTCTTGGTTATTGATGAAATAAGCAGAGAGATAACCGCGATCGAACTGCATGCCTTCAACGATATCTAGCTCGTTCTCAAGCCCCGAACCGTCTTCGACTGTGATGACGCCTTCTTTGCCTACCTTATCCATCGCCTCGGCGATGATTCGACCGACTTCCTCATCGGAATTCGCAGAGATTGTGCCAACCTGCGCGATTGCCTTCGAATCGGTGCAAGGCGTTGAGAGCTTACCCACTTCCTCAACCAGTGCGGCAACGGCTTTGTCGACTCCGCGCTTTAGATCCATAGGATTCATGCCGGCGGCGACGGCCTTCAGGCCCTCGTTGAGAATTGACTGAGCGAGAACAGTAGCGGTTGTTGTGCCGTCACCAGCGACATCGGATGTCTGCGAGGCAACTTCCTTAACCATCTGCGCACCCATGTTCTCGAAGCGATCAGCGAGTTCGATCTCCTTGGCTACCGAGACGCCATCTTTAGTGACGGTTGGCGCGCCGAAAGATTTATCGAGGATAACGTTGCGACCCTTGGGGCCTAAGGTTACTTTTACCGCGTCTGCGAGGATGTTGACACCCGCAAGGAGTCGTTGGCGCGCGGGATCACCGAATTTTACTTCTTTAGCCATGTTGAAATTTCCTGTCTGAATAGGGGTTGTTCTTAGAAAACTCGAGCGCGTAACGCTTAGCCTTCGATGACGCCGTAGATCTCATTCTCGCTGAGGATCAATAATTCCTCATCGCCGATTTTGACCGTATTGCTGGCATATTTGCCAAAGACAACGGTATCGCCGACCTTGACGTCGACCGGTTGTGTCTCGCCATTTTCTTGTCGCTTACCAGGACCCACAGCGATTACTTCGCCTTGGGCCGGCTTCTCAGTTGCAGAACCGGGTAATACGATACCCCCTGCGCTGGTTGTTTCTTCTTCCGTGCGTCTAACAACAACGCGGTCTTGCAATGGGCGGATATTCATCTTTCGTCACTCCTAAATCAAAAGTCTTGATTGCCAGAATTGAAAAGGGCTGCGCGAGGCTGTGAGCCACCGTGAAGCCAATCATCACTTACCAAGTTTCGCCGCCCTGTGGTGGCGAGTTAGTAGATGAGTGCAAGATGGGGATTAGTGGGAGGAATTCAATACCTGCAGGGCAAATTCTTTGCCTATTCGACGCGCGCTAGTGCAGCGGTAAAGCGAACGCGCAAAATGCACCGTTAGAGCAGTTTCTTTATTCTTAAAATTAATCTAGATATATAATGTAAACTACTGATTTAACTTGTCTTATTATCCTGTCTCGGAGAGGAATATGGCTATTTTTCGGATTGCTCACCAGACTCATTTGACGGGTTATTACGCTCATCGGATAACTCAACAACTAGCTCTCCCTCGATGATGTCGCCGCCCCTACTCCCTTGCGCACCGCCTTTTACCTCTGCGCCAAATCCTGAGCCCGCGTCACTGAAGCCGCCGCCGAAGCTTGCACCAAATCCCTTAGCGAAACCTGCATGAGAACCGCCAGCTGCGCGCACGAGTCCGCTGCGGAGCAATTTTGAAGCAATCAGCCTACGCAGCGGCCCGGTAAGAAAGACAAACCCTAAGGTGTCGGTAATAAAGCCCGGCGTCAGCAACAAAGCACCAGCGGCAGCCAGTAGCATGCCCTCTATTATCTCCTGAGCAGGAAGCTCACCCGAACTGAGCCGCGCGTTTGCTCTGGTGAGGGTTGCAATACCCTGCTGCTTTAGGACTTGGACACCGATCACAGCGGTGGCAACAACGAGGCCGAGGGTCGGGAGGCCGCCAATCTGATCGCTCACCTCAAACAGGAGCAACATTTCAACAAGAGGCACGACGATAAACAACAGAAAGAGGTAACGCACGGGAGAGACTCCTTAGCTAGACAAGCTGTTCATTCTACGCGATCTTGTCGAGCATGCATCTTATTGAACCGCTCGCTCCTAATGAACGAATCTGGCAGATAGTTTTCCAGATTCCGGCTGGCCGTGTCGCGAGTTACGGACAGATAGCGGCCCTCGCCGGCTTGCCTGGGCACGCGCGTCAGGTCGGGGCAGTGCTTAAGTCTCTGCCGAAACCAACGACGCTACCCTGGCATCGCGTCTGCAATGCGCAAGGACGACTCTCTCTACCCGAGGGAAGTGCAAGCTATCGCGAACAGAAAGCTCGGCTGGAGTCAGAAGGCATCGTTTTCGTTAAGGGACGAATAGCGCTGGATCGCTACCGCTGGGAGCTCGGCGCTGAAGCAAGCTAATCGCGTGATTTAGCACTGGGGTGTGCAGCAGAGTACGCTGGCAACAATCGCCCTACCCATACGAGCAGGGCGAGCCCCGGAATTACCATTAGCGTGGTGAGCACAAAGAAGCTCGCCCAATCACCACCGAGGGCGTCAATCACAAAACCGCTCCCTGCTGCGAGCGTCGTGCGACCAAAGTTCGATACAGATGCCATCAGCGCATACTGTGTGCCGGTATACGTTCGGCTAGTGAAATAAGAAATAAAAGAGACGAAGGCGACGGTGGCGAAGGCCTGGAAGAAATTGTCGACTAACAGCGCAAGCATAAGCAGATTGGTATTGGGGCCAACAATGGCAATAAGCGCGAACATCAGATTGGCGCCAGCCATCGCGATGCCAGCGACGAACAGCCCACGGATAACGCCGAAACGCGTATTGATCACCGCACCAAGCAGCGAAAACGCTGCCGTAACGAGCCCGCCAAAGAACTTCTGATAGAGGCTGATCTCATCGCGCGAAAAACCAACCTCCACGTAGAATACCAGCGACATACGTCCAAGCATTGCCTCGCCAAGACGAAAAACTAGCAGTAGCAGAAGCACCGAAAGCGCTAGACGGAAACCGCAGCGCTGAAAAAACTCGGTAAAGGGCGCTATTAACGTCGTCTGTAGCCAAACGCTGAAACTCGGCGATGCCCTACGCACCACGGCCTCTGCCGCAGACTCTTCGCCTTCGCTCGGAGGGCGAGGCGTGAGAAGAACGAGCATGGCCAACAGCGCCACCATGCCGGCTAGAACAAGATAGACACTATCCCAACTCATGCCTATAGTTTCGCCGCCCAAAGCGACGGCGAGCGCGCCGCCGATAAAGCCGTAACCTGCAAACCACCCCGTTGTGCTTACGGCTGCAGCATAGGGCATCTTTCTATCCATCTCTTCACGGCTAAATAGCGTGATGCGATAGGCATCGACGCTGATATCGAGCGTCGCCGAACAGACCGCTATACCGAGAGCAAACAAACTAATCTGCAGAAGACTCTCATTCGGATCGCTCAAGCCCAGGCCCAGAACGAGAAGCGCCATAGCCGAGAGGCAGAGCACGATCCACGACCTGCGCTGGCCGAGTCGCTTGCCTAGAAAAGGCAACGGCACACGATCGACGAAAGGCGCCCATAGCCAGTTAATGGCATAGACCGTGGCGATAACACCGAAGAAACCGATTGCCGAGCGCGATAAGCCTGACTGCTGAAGCCAAAGCGTAAGCACCGAGCCGTGAAGAACCCAAGGCAAGCCACTGCAAAAGCCAAAGAGCAAGATAGCGAGAAAGCGCCTATCGCGCAGCTGAGCGAGGGTCTCGAGAAGAGACAGTGATTCGCGCCGAGTCGCCTGCAAAATTAGTCTCTAAAATTATTAAACTGGAGGGGAATATCGAGCGGCAACTCGCGCAGGAAAGCAATGACCTCCTGAAGATCATCGCGCTTTTTGCCAGAAACTCGCAGCTTGTCGCCTTGAATCGCAGTTTGCACTTTAAGCTTTTTGTCTTTGATCTGCTTCACGAGTTTGCGCGCAATATCGGATTCGATACCCTGCTGTACCGTCACCACAAGCGTCGCGCGCTGACCGCTGAGTTGAACCTCTCCCTCGCTAAGGCTTTTCACATCAACACCCCGCTTGACCAGCTTCCCTCTCAAGATTTCGAGCATTTGCTGCAGCTGAAAGTCCACCTCGGCTGTAAGCGTAATCTCGTTCTCTTTCGTCAAGGCGAAGGAGGCGTTTATTCCCTTAAAATCGAAGCGCGTGCCCACCTCTTTATTGGACTGTTCCATCGCGTTGCGCACTTCGTGAACGTCAACCTCTGATACGATATCGAATGTTGGCATTATTGGGTCTCCTGAGTGTTCATGGCGGCCTACGCCGCGAGCTGGCAAGTAACATAGAGCTTGTAAGGTTGGTAATGTTACCATCATCATCTTATCTAAGCCTCCCAATCAGAATACGGAGGCGATACGCCTCAAAATGAGCAGATTGTGAGCCAATTTCAGCCTTTTAGACTTCTATTAATTGCCCTTTTGGCTGCCTTTGCTTCAGTGCTTGTCTCTCTTTTAAGTGGCAGTGTAGAACTCTCGTTTGATGACCTTATTGCCTATACAGTCGGCGATATACCGGCTCTGCAGCGTCAGGTACTCGAAGACATCAGATTGCCACGGACCTTAGCCGCATTCGTCACGGGTGCAGCGCTTGCGCTCGCCGGCGTACTCATGCAAGTACTGCTGCGCAATCCCCTCGCCGATCCCTATATTCTCGGTCTCTCCGGCGGTGCTGCCGTCGGCGCTCTGGCGAGCATAATGCTTGGCCTCGGGGGCTGGTGGCTATCGGGCACCGCCTTCGTCGGCGCGCTTGTCTCGGTCGGCGTGGTGTTTGGTATTGCTAGTCGTTCTGGGCGTTGGTCGACCACCCATCTATTGCTTACCGGTGTCGTAGTGTCTGCTGGTTGGGGCGCGCTAATCAATCTCATGCTGTCGACAAGTGCGAGCGCTAGCGTGCAGGGCATGTTGTTCTGGCTCATGGGAGATCTCAGCCAGAGCCGCGTTGGGCTGATGCAAATTGGCATCTTGATCACCGGGTCGGCGCTAGCACTCAGAGCAGCTCGATCACTCAATGTGCTAGTTCGAGGGGACCTTGTTGCAGCGAGCCTTGGTGTTCACGTGAACGGACTGCGCCTTAGCCTGTTCTTCGGTGCCTCGCTACTCACCGTAATCGCGGTCACGACTGCCGGCAGCGTCGGCTTTGTTGGCCTCGTCGTTCCGCATATGCTCCGCCTAACAGGTGCGCGCGACCATCGCCTTCTTATCCCTTTTTCGCTTCTCGCAGGCGGTACCTTTTTGGTCGTTGCAGATACGCTTGCGCGAACCCTGCTAGCTCCCCAACAACTGCCGGTTGGAGTGATCACAGCGCTTATAGGCGTTCCCAGTTTCATCGCTATATTAAGGAGCGCGCCAAGCCGATGACTCCCCTCCTGACCGCAGACAATCTTCTGCTATGTGCAGGCCCCCGAACGCTCTGTAGCGGACTGAGCCTCAGGGTCGAACAGGGGCAGCGCTGGGGGCTTCTGGGCAAGAACGGCGCAGGAAAAACAAGTTTATTGCACACGCTCGCAGGTTTGAGAACGCCTCGGGAAGGCACCGTGCTACTGGACGGAACACCGCTTGCTGCACTGAGTCCCGCGCAGATCGCCGAAGTAGTTGGGCTATTGTTGCAGGAATCCGTCGACGCATTACCCTCAACGGTATTGGAGACTGCATTGCTCGGCCGTCATCCCCATACCAAGAATCGCTTATTCGACAACGCAGAGGATTTAGCGATTGCGCATGAGGCGCTGCGTAAACTCGGCATCGAATCACTCGCCCAGCGCGCCGTGAACTCCCTTTCGGGGGGCGAACGGCAGCGCTTGGCGCTCGCCATGTTGCTCGCGCAGAGGCCGCGACTGCTCCTTTTGGACGAACCGAGCAATCATCTAGACCTTGGGTTTCAGACGCCACTAATCCACCTGTTACTCAGCCAGGCGCGCGGCAACCCTGAGGAGACCATCATCTCTTCAGATAGCGTTTCACAAGGGGCAGCCGTAATTATGGCCACCCATGATATCAATCTGGCGGCGCGCGTCTGCGACAACATCGTTTTGATGATTGGCGATGGCGAAACGCTGGTTGGAAAGGCAGTTGACGTGTTGACGGAAGAGAATCTCGCCAAGGCTTACGATTGCCCAATAGCGCGTGTTGAAAACGAGGGTAGAACACTGTTCTACCCTCTCTAACTGGCGCGCGGGTGCGTGCCGATGAGCCTTAGAGGATAAGGTTGCGAATATCGCTCAGGACTTTTTCCAGGTGCGTAACAAAGAGCCCTCCGTCCACGCCGTTGACGGCCTTGTGATCGTACGACAGGGTGATCGGCAGCATCTGGCGTGGTACAAATTGCCCGCCTACAAACTGCGGTTTAATCTGCGTTTTCGCCACACCCAAAATCGCCACCTCGGGGGCATTTACAATCGGGATAAAGCCGGTGCCACCAATGGCGCCCAGGCTTGAGATTGTAAAACAGGCGCCCTGCATCTCTTCTCGCGATAACTTTCTATCCTTTGCTTTTTGAGAAAGTTCGATCACCTCGGCGGCGAGCTCCCAAAGACTTTTCGTGTCGACATCGCGTATTACAGGGACTACAAGACCTGCCTCCGTTGCTACGGCGACACCGATATGGATGTATTTCTTCTGAATGAGGTATTCGCCTGACGAGTGTAATGACACATTAAACTGGGGCAGCTCAGCCAGCGCTGATGCGCAGGCTTTGAGTAAAAACGGTAAGAACGTCATCTTGACCCCCTTTCTCTCCGCTTCACCTTTAAGGCTAGCGCGGAACTCTTCGAGGTCGCTGATATCTATTTCGTTAAATTGAGCCACATGCGGCACAGCGTTCCAATTGCGCTGCATGTTTGCTGCAGTTAGCTTGTGTAATTTACTGCGCGGCACTTCTTCGATTTCGCCAAACTGACTAAAGTCGATATCAGGCACGGGGGCAATGCCAATGCCGTTCGATGCAGCCACCGGTGAATTGATTCGTGCTTTCACGAAGCCATGAATATCTTCTTTAATAATGCGCGATTTCGCCCCGCTTCCTCTCACCTGAGTAAGATCAACACCGAGTTCGCGGGCGAGCTTTCGCACTGCAGGTCCCGCGTAGACCTTCGCGGAGTCGCCTCCTGGAACGGGCCCCGACGGAGTCGGCGCCGGCGCAGCGACTGCAGCGGGGTGCGGGTTAGCTTGACTGATATCCGGAGTTTGGGGTGCTGCGGTTTTAGGTTCGTCGACAACCTCGGCGTCAGAAACAGCAGCGGGGGGCGCATCCTCAACGGGTTCTGCCAATATGCGCACAATGCTCGTGCCCGTCTTCACTTTGTCGCCAACCTTCACGAGTATTTCTTGCACTTCGCCGGCACGATCTGCGGGGACATCCATCGCCGCCTTGTCCGACTCTAGCGTCATTAATGTGTCGTCAATATTAAGCGAGTCGCCCACAGAAACTTGAATCTCAATGATCTCGACTTCGTCCTCAGTACCGATATCGGGCACCTTGATGTCGTATACCGAAGGCGCAGCTGCTGAAGAGTGAATCGGCGCAGGCGTTTTTTCTACAACCGGCTCGGCATCGCTCTGTTCCTGCGGGGCGGCGACTTCGGCGATGTCGCTCTCATCGTCCACGGCCTCAACCTCAAGCGTTAGAATGACGCTGCCGCTGCTTACCTTATCTCCGAGGTTGACCTCGAGACTTTTGACGACACCGCTTTTGGGCGCGGGAATTTCCATTGCCGCTTTGTCACTTTCCAACACGAGCAAAGAATCTTCTTCTGCCACCGTGTCGCCAACGGCGACTAGAAGTTCGATAACCTCGACATCGCTCGCATCACCCAAATCTGGAACTAGAATTTTCTCTATAGCCACCGCTTCGCTGCTCCCAAAATTAATCGACTCAAATCGCACGCCTCTCGCTAATGCGAAAGCGGATTAGGTTTATTCTGGTCGATGCCCTCTTTCTTCATAAAGGCCGTGATTTGTTTCGCCTCGATCAAGCCGCGCGCACGCAGCTCGGTCAGCGTTGCCAAGACAATAAACTTCGCGTCTACCTCAAAAAAGTGTCGAAGCTTTTCTCGGCTATCACTGCGACCAAACCCGTCGGTTCCAAGCACTTTGTAAGTGTCAGGTACGAACTCCCTGATCTGATCCGAATACGACATCATATAATCGGTTGTTGCGATGACAGGCCCTTTCTTGCTTTCGAGCTGTTCAGTTACAAACGGTTTCTTTATCTTCGCGCTAGGATTGAGCATGTTCTCTCGAGAGATTGTGAGCGCTTCCCGACGTAGTTCATTGAAACTTGTGACGCTCCAAACATCCACGCGTGCGCCGAAATCTTCACGTAAAACAGCTGCCGCTTTCCTAACCTCGCGAAGTATCGTGCCACTGCCAAGAAGACGAACGCTGAGCTCTTTCAACTCCTTCCTCGGAGCGGCAGTTTTGTACTCATCAGTATCGCTATCTTCGAGGAGATACATCCCGCGAATGATGCCGTCCTCGACACCCTCGGGCATTGCGGGCTGCACATAATTCTCATTCATCGTAGTGATGTAATAGAACACAGACTCCATTTCGTCATACATGCGACGCAGACCATCTTGAATGATCACCGCGAGCTCATAGGCATAGGTTGGGTCATAGGTAACGCAGTTGGGGATAGTTCCCGCCAGAATATGACTATGGCCATCTTGATGCTGTAGACCTTCGCCATTAAGCGTCGTGCGCCCTGCCGTCGCGCCGATGAGGAATCCACGCGCCTGCGAGTCTCCGGCTGCCCAGCAGAGATCTCCCACTCGCTGAAAACCGAACATGGAGTAATAGATATAGAATGGAATCATTGGGTAATTGCTTACGCTGTAGGACGTCGCAGCGGCAAGCCACGCTGAGAACGCGCCCGCCTCGCTAATACCTTCCTCAAGCATCTGACCCTGTTTGTCCTCGCGGTAAAACATCACCTGATTAGAATCGGCGGGGTCGTAAAGCTGCCCCACAGAGGAGTAAATCCCCATCTGCCTGAACATACCTTCCATGCCGAAGGTGCGCGCCTCGTCAGGAACGATCGGTACAACTCGCTGACCTATTTCTTTATCCTTAGCGAGCGTAGACAGCATGCGTACGAACGCCATCGTTGTTGACACCTCACGCTCACCGCTACTCTTAAGCTGCGCATCGAAAGCGCTTAGCGTTGGCACGGGCAGCGGGGTCGTAACACTACGGCGCTGCGGCACAGGCTTGCCAAGAGGCTCGCGCACTTTGCGCATGTATTTTAGCTCGAGGCTGTCCTCGGCGGGACGATAGTAAGGCACCTCTTCGAGCTTATCGTCAGGAATTGGAATACCGAAACGGTCGCGGAATTTCTTCAGCGATTCGATGTCGAGTTTCTTCACAGAGTGAGCGTTGTTTTGTGCTTCAGCGGTATCCCCAAAAGCATAGCCTTTCACGGTTTTAGCGAGAATCACCGTCGGCTTGCCACTCGCGCGTGTTGCCTCAGCGTAGGCCGCGTAGACCTTGTAAGGATCATGACCTCCTCGATTGAGCGCCATGATATCGTCGTCTGACAGGTGCTCGACCATCTTGAGCAGTTCAGGGCTTTTTCCAAAGAAGTTTTCGCGCGTGTAGGCGCCACCGCGGGCGACGTAATTTTGATACTCGCCATCGACCACTTCGTTCATTCGGGCCTGCAGAATTCCATCTTTATCTGCTTGCAACAACGGGTCCCAATGCCGCCCCCAAACAACTTTAATGACATCCCAGCCAGCGCCGCGGAAGACACCCTCGAGCTCTTGGATGATTTTGCCATTACCGCGCACGGGGCCATCGAGTCGCTGAAGATTACAGTTGATGACAAAAATCAGGTTGTCGAGCTTCTCGCGGCCCGCCTTGCTGATCGCGCCAAGCGATTCAGGCTCATCGGTTTCGCCATCGCCGAGGAAAGCCCAGATTTTGCGACGACTGTTATCAAGCAGCCCGCGGCTAGTCTGATATTTCAGCAGATGAGCCTGATAAATCGCTTGGATCGGGCCGAGCCCCATTGAGACGGTGGGAAATTGCCAGTAATCGGGCATCAGCCACGGATGCGGATAGGACGAAAGTCCGTTGCCATCGACCTCTTGGCGGAAATTATCGAGCTGCTTTTCATCGATGCGACCCTCCAAATACGAGCGCGCATAGATACCGGGAGAGGAATGCCCTTGAAAGTAGATTAGATCGCCTTCGTCGTGCTCATTAGGACCGCGGAAAAAATAGTTAAAGCCAACATCGTAGAGAGTTGCCGCGGAGGAGAATGTTGAGATGTGTCCACCTATGCTCGGATTGCGCATGTTCGCGCGCATCACCATGGCCATCGCGTTCCAACGCACAATGCCGCGAATCTCGCGCTCCATGAACATATCGCCCGGCATGCGGTCTTCGGTCGTGGGGCTTATCGTGTTGCGATAGTCTGTATAAACCGCCGTGGAATCTTCACGCGGATCGACGATGGAGGCGCGAGCGGACAGCGTGTTGAGCAAATAATGCGCGCGATCAGAGCCTTCTTCGTCGATCACCGAATTAAGCGCGTCCAGCCATTCTTTGGTTTCTTCGGGGTTTATGTCTTGATGTTCGCTCATCGATTTCATCCTTACCCTGGCAAAATTAGTAAAGCAAATGCCTTACATAATAGGTGTAACTCAATTACAAGATGACAGAATATTAGTCTTGTTCATCTATTTTTTCCAGTTTCATAGAAAATTTATGTAGTTAAACTACAAATTATTACGCAGTTCTGGCGTTTTTGACATTATCGGCAACCTAGCCAAAAACCCTTAGCTTACAAACCAGCTAAAAGCCAAGGAGAGTGACCACCGCAACGACAACAAGCCAAACGATTTGGCTACGCTCGAGAAGGCCGCTGAGAGCCTCTATCTCCAGACGCATCGCAGCATCGTCACAGTCAGCCTCCTTCGCCTCACAGGCGGCCGGCTCGGAAAGCGCGCATCGCGCCCAGTCGGCGAGCAACTGGGCGTTATCGCTCTGCGCTTTAAACTCCCACAGATGGCGCCGAAGACGGGCGACACAGCTATTAAAATCACCAACTAAAGAAAACGTGATTGCGAGCAGCCTGAGCGGCACCCACTCAATGACTGCGATTATCCTCTCGAGATATGCTTCATGGGTTCGATCCGCCTCGTCGCAAAGTTCAGCTCTAAGCTGATAACTAACATAGCCAAAGATCACACCTGCGGGCCCTGCAACAATATACAGCGTGTACATCATAAACATCCGCTCGAAGCTTCTATAGGCGAGCAGACGCTTAAATTGGGCGACGATTGCTGCACCGTCCTGCGCACTGGGGGGATTCTCGAGACGGAGTTCTGTTTCTAGATAGTCGATGCATCCCTGCCTATCACCCGCGTTCCACGACCTCAGGAAATCCCGAACCAACCTTCCGGGCTGCGTTCGATCCATAGCAAAAAGGAGCACAAAGAGATGCAGAAACATCGTTGCAAGGCCGTAGAATGCTCCCTCGGCCAGCGACCCGAGAATCAGTACGAGTGCAATTAACGCGCCGTAGACTGCCCCCAGAGAAACCGCAACTGGATACCTGCTTCCCCCATCGATTTTCCCAACCAGGTTGCGCATGGCGCGCTGATAGCGCCCGAACCATGAATCATCGAAACGATCAGCATCTCGCAGCCACGTCGCCGTCAATACCAAGCCAAGTAAGATAACCAAGAATTTCACGAAGCATCCTCGCTCGAAAAAAGTATTCTGAAGCATCCCGGACAGCGGGTGCGCAATTTATGACATGTCTCGCAGACGCGCGATTTCGCAGTGGAGCCTGTGCCAATCAAACCCTTCACCCGGATCAGTTTTGCGCCCCGCAGCTATATCACTATGCCCAACGATGCGCTCGGTCGTCACGCCCTCGTAATGGGATTCCAACGCGATTAGCAGCGCAGCGAGGGCGACGTACTGCGCCTTTTCAAATACATCATAGTCAGTTCCTTCAAGCTCGATGCCGATCGAAAAATCATTGCACTCTTCGCGCCCCTCAAAGGACGAGCGACCGGCATGCCAAGCGCGGCGGTCGAGGTTAACGAACTGGGTTACTTTACCTGTGCGCTCTATCAGCACGTGAGCAGATACCTCGAGACCTGCAATCTCTTCAAAGTAAGGGTGTTCACTCACCTGAAGCTGATTGCAAAAAAATCGCTGAACGGCCCCGGTACCATAGTCACCCGGCGGCAGGCTGATGCTGTGCACCACGACAAGGTCTATCGGAACGCCCTTGGGGCGATCGCCGAAATTGGGTGAGGCCACCTGCTCCGCAGGTGTAATCACGCCGTTCGAAATATGAAATCGCATACCGAGTTAATTAACCTGAGCCGAATATCCCACTAGCATACGCCAGCACAGCGCAGCCCGCATACCCTCTATTCCTATTCTATCGGCCTTGCGCCATACTTCTGTCACGTCACTTGAGATTTATACCTAATTCGCAGTTACGCAGGACCCGCAATGCAAACAAATCGCCCCGACAGCCAGCATCCGCCGCGAGACGACCTCATCAATATTGTCAGAATGACCTTAGAGGAAGATATCGGCAGTGGTGACATTACCGCCGCGCTCATTCCAGCCGGCCGCGCCGCCACCGCAAAGATCATTGGGCGTGAACCGGGAATCCTCTGTGGCACGCACTACGCAGAGGAAGTGTTCTCTCAGATTGGTTTGACTTCGGGCAATGTCGCTATCGACTGGCTAGTTGGCGATGGCGATGAGGTCAAGGCTGGCACAGTCATTGCCTCGCTGTCGGGGTCTGCGCGCAGCATTCTTACAGGTGAACGCAGCGCGCTCAATATTCTCCAGACGCTTTCTGCTACGGCGACGACGAGTCGTCACTACGCGAGACTTGTGCGACATACAAAAGTGAAAATTCTTGACACTCGAAAGACGCTCCCGGCGCTGCGCACCGCGCAAAAATACGCGGTTCGGGTTGGCGGTTGTGACAACCATCGCATCGGACTGTTCGACGCGTTTCTCATTAAAGAGAACCACATCGCGGCCTGTGGCGGCATCGCCGCTGCCATTCAACGGGCACGAACGTTAAACGGCGCTTTGCCGGTAGAAATCGAAGTACAGACGATGGCCGAGCTAGACGAGGCGATTGCCGCCTGCGCTGATATTGTCATGCTCGACAACTTCGATTTAAAGCAAACCATTGCGGCGGTGGAGTACACGGCGGGACGAGTCAAACTCGAAGCATCCGGCAGCATCGATGACGCGCGCTTAGTAGAGATTGCCGAAACCGGCGTAGACTTTATTTCAATCGGTGCACTCACCAAACACTGCCGAGCGCTCGATCTATCCCTGTTATTTGATTTTGCGAAAGCCTGACGGACCACGCCGTCAACCTGATTGAGGGCCTGCATATGATCTCACGTTTGCTAGACACTGCTCACAGCAACATTCAAGGAAACGTTAATAGCAACATCCACGGCAAACCTGTGCTACCCAGTCACCAAGCTCTGCGCTCGGTCATCGGCGCTGCGCTCACAGTAATCACGCTTTTGAGCACCACCACACTCTGGGCACATGCCGGCAGCCTTGATCAGAACGGTGGTCATTATCAATTTAACTCTTATCACTGCCATCTAGGCGGTTGTGAAATGCCAGACACCTTCAATCGAGTTGGCCGCGATAGCCTGCTTATCGATAGACGCGAAAGAGAAAAGTTCTTCAACGAAGACGACTGGAACTTCGAACAAGATTTCGACAACGACTGCCAATCGACACGGCAAGAAATGCTCGTTCTGACCAGCAGAGTCGAGGCGCGTTTTACCAATCCACGAAACTGCATTGTGAGAACGGGGGAGTGGCTTGATGAATACACCGGCGACGTGTTTACAGTAGCGACTCAGATCGACATCGATCATGTAATTCCGAGGCTCTATGCTCATACACATGGTGGGGATCGATGGCCGCAGAGCAAAAAAATCCAATTCTCGAACGACCCGTTGAATCTGATGCTAGTGGAGAAGCGCGAAATCAGAAGGAAAGCGAATCGAGGCCCCAGTCGCTATCTACCGCGGGAAGCGTTTCAGTGTGAGTATGCGAGGCTTTGGCGCGGCTTAGCGGCAAAATACGATCTCGATATCGACCAAAGGGACAATAGTGCTCTAAACAAGATCGAGAGCGGATGCGGGTCGGACTGAACCCGTCTAGCGCGAAGGCACCGACGGGTTTAGGCCTGAGAGTAGAGAGTGCGTGCTAGGGAGCGACGATAGTGATGTCGGCCATATTGCCATCAGGGTCGAGTGCCGATTCACCAGTTGGAAAGCCGTTTTCGGAAAGAATGTAGGCCACCACGTCGGTGTATTCCTCGAGCATCAGTGAGCCCGGGTTGTCCGCTGGCATTGTTCCTAGGATGGTTTCCCACATCCAGAGCACAGGCTGACCGTCCCATGACTTTAGCGCATCTCGATAAAAGCGCATATCGTGGCAGGTTTTGCAGGCCGTGTCGTAGGTTGCCTTGCCCGCGTCAACCTGCGCCTGGGTGAAGACACCGTCATTGATGGTGCGAGCTTCCGCAAGGGCGCTTTGCGAGGACATTAACCCGAGGACCAGCGACGCAGCGAACAATGCTCTCGTACGCGTTAAAATCGACAGACTCATCGAACTACTTTTCGAACTACTAGTCGCTTTTCTCATCTTACTACCCATTATCTTCCTACCTTTCTTTAGCTTCGGCTCTTGCCTCTCCGAAGCCCCAATGTGAGCGCGTGGCGCGCATCTAATTAAGCCCGAGAAACATAAACTACCTCTCTCAATCATTCAAGGGCGGGTTCTGACGACTCCGGCATCAAGTACTACGCTGCTTGAGTGAATTCAGCTTAGGTTTTGTCAGATTAATAGAACCTGAATGTCGTTTTGCGCGCAGATACGCGCTTTCCCCCGCTCCTCGCAAACCGACGCAACGGCCTCGTGGTGCAAATGAGCGAATTTAAAAATAACTGTCAGGAATCCTTCCCGAATCGGTTCTTGTATAGGGCAAGGGCGCCGCTTACTTAACGCATCGTCATAAATCGCGCACACCAACTCCCCAAAAAAGTAACTCGTAGCTCAACTTAGAGACCACGATGGAGAAACACTATGAACATGCCGACTTTTCAAATGCCTTCCACCGCTCGTTGCCTGTGCCAAATGCGAGCCAGACAAGGCGGTTTCACGCTCATCGAAATAATGGTGGTTATCGTCATTATAGGTATTTTAGCTCTGATCGCAGTGCCTCAATACAACGTGTTCTCACAGCGCGCAGAATTTACAGAGCTAGTCTCTGCTGCCTCGCCGCTTAGAACGTCTGTCGAAATTGCTATCCAGACACGCGGACCGGCAGATCTAGAAGCCCTAGACGGTGGGGCCGATGCTGCTATGGGAATTCCTGCACCGGTTGCCGCGGCCTCGGGGGTACACGGCAGCCAAGTAGCAAATGGCGTTATTGCCATGACGTGGCGTGCCGATGGGTCGCCTCTCGCGGGAATCACCTATACCTTGACGCCCAATGGCATCGTTCCGCCGGTTGCCTGGACAGTGGGCGGCACCTGCGAGGCAGCAAATTTTTGCTGAAGCAAGCTCCTCGGCACACATCGGCAGAACTCGCGAAGTGCGCACGCGTAGCCTATACCTAGCTATATCTAATCAACATGAGTCACGCATAGACCCAAACTCACCCGTCAAGAGTCTAATTCATGCCGCGGCAATCGACATCGACAACTTACACGTGGCAGGGCTTTGATAAATTCGGCAATCGCCGTAAAGGCGAGTTGCAAGCGCAGGACAAGCAGCTCGCGCTGCACAAGCTCTCGAAGATAGGTATTCGTCGGGGGCGTGTGAGGCGCGCCGGCCAATCCTCGTCTTTCTTGCCGCGCAATAGAATAAAGACCTCCCATGTCGCGCTCTTCACCCGGCAGCTAGCAACTATGATGAAAGCAGGGATTCCACTTGTTCAATCATTCGATATTGTCATTCAAGGTCTCGACCATCCGCGAATGAGTTTGATGACAACCACCATTCGAGCCGAAATTGCCGCCGGCAATAGTTTTGCCGAAAGTCTCCGCCGTTATCCACGCGTATTCGATACGCTCTATTGTAATCTGATCGAGGTCGGGGAGAGCTCCGGCTCACTAGAGGTCATGCTCGACCGGCTGGCCACATTCAAAGAGAAAACCGAAGCGCTCAAGGCGAAAATCCGCAAAGCGATGAACTATCCTATCGCCATAATCCTAGTCGCGCTGATGAGCTCTGGCATCATGCTGATTGAAGTGGTGCCCGCGCTCGCTGAAACCTTCTCGAATTTTGGCGCGGAACTGCCCGCGTTTACCCTTTTTGTTGTCGCACTTTCAGACTGGGTTGCAGCCTATTGGTGGCAATCCCTTCTTGGTGCCGTTGTTGTGCTGGTCCTATCGAAGGAAGCTCTGCTGCGGTTTAAAACGCTGCGCCAAGTCGTTGATCGGCTGCTGCTGCGGCTCCCCATTGTTGGCGCAATAATAAGAGCCGCCTGCTATGCGCGATTTAGTCGCACGCTGTCCACTCTGTATGCAGCGGGCGTACCCTTAGTAGATGCTCTAGACTCCGTCGCCGGAGCGACTGGCAACTATGTCTTCGAACAGGCTATCAATAGAATTCGGGCTGATGTTGCGAACGGCCAACCCCTTCACTCTGCCATTAGCGGCACGGAGCTTTTCCCGAGCATGATTAGCCAAATGGCTAGCATCGGCGAAGAATCCGGGGCTCTCGAAGCAATGCTCGAGAGGAGCGCAAGCCATTTTGAGGCTGAAGTCGATGATGCGGTAGACAGCCTGACTTCTCTCCTCGAACCTGCCATCATAGTTGTCATTGGGATTCTCGTGGGTGGACTCGTGATAGCGATGTATCTCCCTATCTTCCAATTAGGTTCAGTGATCTAGTCACACGCTTGGAGTCTCTCGATAGACCATGACATTCGCTTCTGCCCTTGCTACTTACCCCACACTCCTCTTCGGCTGTGCTGCGCTTCTGGGGCTGCTTGTCGGCAGCTTTATTAACGTTGTCGCTTATCGCCTGCCGATCATGCTCGAACGTACTTGGCAGGAGCAGATCAGCGAGTCCCCTAGTGAACTCGCCTCGGAGACATTCAATCTCGCCGTTCCGCGTTCGCGATGTCCTACTTGTTCGACGCAATTGAGCGCGATCGAGAATGTGCCAGTGCTCAGTTACCTTGCTCTTCGTGGCCGCTGTAGACACTGCGGATCTGCGATACCCGGCCGCTACCCCCTCGTCGAGTTAGCTGCATCGCTTATCTCGGTTCTCATCGTGATGACCTTTGGCTATACGCTGAGCGTTCTCGCCTATCTCATTTTTGCCTGGTGTCTGCTCACAGCAAGTCTGATAGATCTAGATCACCATTTACTGCCCGACGACATCACACTTCCCCTCCTCTGGCTCGGCTTACTCATTGCCGCAACCGGACTCGGGCTGCCGGAGGTCTCACTTTTTGATTCAGTCGTCGGGGCCGCCGCGGGGTATCTAATCCTCTGGAGCCTCTTCTGGGCGTTTCTATTCGCCACCGGGAAAGAAGGCCTAGGCTACGGTGACTTCAAACTCCTTGCCGCATTAGGCGCGTGGCTAGGCTGGCAGGCACTGCTTCCTATTCTGTTATTGTCATCGCTTACGGGGGCCGTTGTCGGATTAGCACTAATCGCCTTCGGAGGACGCGAGCGAAGTTCACCGCTGCCGTTTGGCCCTTTCCTCGCCGCGGCAGGTTTTTCTATGTTAGTTTGGGGACCGAAGATTCTCGCCCTATACGCAGGTTTATTCACGGCGCTCTAAAGCAGATCACCAGGAGTGTAGACGCTAGCCGTGATGTAACTACTCTCACCGAACGCAGAACAAAGGAAGAAAACGGAGTCATGAGCGCGATGATTGTTGGACTCACAGGTGGCATCGGCAGCGGCAAAAGTGCGGCTGCGGATCTTTTTGCCGCCCAAGGAATTGAACTCGTGGATACGGACGTGCTCGCTCGAGAAGTCGTTGAGAGTGGCTCCCCGGCCCTCGCTGCAATCGCCGAGCGGTTCGGTAGCGAAATACTCGACGCATCCGGCGCGCTCGATAGAGCTCGTTTACGCGCAATTATTTTTGCCAATCCCGAGCAGAAAGCGTGGCTCGAGGGCCTGCTTCACCCCCTAATTAATGCGCTAATGCTGAGTCGCCTAGGCGCATGCACGGGGCCCTACTGCCTGCTGGTCTCTCCTCTGCTACTCGAAACCGAGCAAGCAAACGCAGTCGACAGAGTTCTCGTTATCGATGTCTGCAGAGAAACCCAGCTCGCGCGGACACTGCAGAGAGATGGCAGCAAAAGAGAAACTGTCGAGGCGATTATCGACTCTCAGATCCCACGCTCAGAACGGCTCAAACGCGCAGATGATATTATCAGCAACGAATCGGATTTAGAGACGCTCGCAAAAGCGGTGCTTGCCCAACACCAAACCTATTGCGCCATGGCTGAGAAAGCACGCGGATAGCGCTCGCGCTGAAGGAAAAATGAAACAGAGATTAGAACGAGTTTACTAGTATGAAAACAGTGAATTGCCCTACTTGCCAGACGCTCGTACCGTGGACAGAGGAAAACGAATCGCGCCCGTTTTGCAGCGAGCGATGTCGCCTAATAGATTTCGGCGAATGGGCGACGGAGGGACATAGAATCGCAGGCGAGCCCGACTATTCAGATGAATTCGATGAATTCGACGAAGGTTTCCATCAGGCCCCGTGAAGCAGTCTGTACCCTAGCCTTCGCTTTGCAGCGCCCGGATAATTTGCCGGTTTGCCTCCGGAAACTCATCCTGATCAAGTTCTGCGATAGTGCGCCACGCTAAGGGCTGAGATTCCCGCGGCATGGGCTCGCCTGTGAAGCGCGTCACGCGCCAGACATCGAGCAATACATGACGGTCGGTATAGCGGTGGTCGATTAGCTTAAACGGGTAGGCTGCATCAACTTCGATTCCCAGCTCTTCATAAAGCTCTCGAGACAGCGCATCACGAACGCTCTCGTCCTTTTCTACCTTGCCGCCGGGGAACTCCCAGAGCCCACCTTGATGCTGCTGAGCACTGCGGCGCGCGACCAGCACCCTACCGAGTGAATCTTGAACAACCCCAACGGCGACATGTAGCGGTTCAGACACGGACGCTAACTTCGATAGTCGGCATTGATGCGCACATAGTCGTAGGAAAGATCCGCAGTAAATATTCTCTCAGAATAGTCGCCACGTGAAAGGCTGATGGAGATAGTTATCTCGCTTTTATCCATTTCTGCCTGACCCGCCTCCTCGGTGTAGTTCACGTCCCGGCATCCTCCCGCGACAATCCGAGTATCGCCAAGCCAGACTTCGACAGCATTGATATCAAGACTGTCTAAACCCGCCCTGCCAATCGCTGCCAAAATGCGACCCCAATTAGGGTCAGATGCGAATAGCGCTGTTTTTACGAGTGGTGATTCGGCCACCGTGTAGCCCACCTGCAGGCATTCCTGACTCGACTGACCGCCGCTAACGGTAACGGTGACGAATTTAGTTGCCCCTTCGGCGTCTTTAATTATCTCCACGGCGAGCTCATGAAAAACTTCGCTGAGTGCCAACACGAAATCCGCGTGACATTGCCCTGTCTCGTTCTCTATCGGCGCCGCAGATAAACCAGTCGCGGAAAGCAAACAGCAGTCGTTTGTGGAGGTATCTCCGTCTACCGTAATCCGATTAAAACTATGTGAAACCTGTTCGCGCAGAAGACGATCAAGAGTCGTCTGAGACAAAGTTGCATCGGTAAAAACGTAAGAAAGCATCGTTGCCATGTTCGGTTTAATCATGCCCGATCCTTTGGCGATGCCTGAAATAGTCACTGGATGCCCTTCAATTAGTACGCGGCGGGAAACCAACTTTGGCCGTGTGTCCGTCGTCATAATGCCGCGTGCCGCAGACGCAAGCTGATCGTCAGCAAGGGCTCTGTGTGCATCCGGTAGCGCATCAATAATCTTAGTAACAGGGAGTAATTCGCCGATGACACCGGTCGAGAACGGAAGCACCTGTTCTAGTTTTACGCCGCACTGACGCGCTAGCGCCTCACAGCACGCTATGGCATCGCGTTCTCCTTGCGCGCCTGTCCCCGCATTCGCGTTGCCTGTGTTAATCAGCAAGTAGCGCGGCGACGACGACAAAAGATGCCTTCGTGCGATGGTGACCGGCGCAGCGCAGAAAGCATTTAGCGTAAAGACACCCGCTGTTTTGGTCGTGTCCGCAAGTTCGATCAACACTAAATCCAAGCGATTTGCATAGCGGATGCCACTTTCGATCGCCGCTGAACGAACGCCGTCGACGCTCATATTTTCCATCTCACACCTACTTGATAATCGTCTAATTTACGCGAGCAAAATCGCCGGCGTCAAAGCTACGCTATTTTGCCGTGACAGGCTTTGTACTTGCGTCCCGAACCACAAGGACATGCCTCGTTGCGTCCCACTTTTGGCAGGTCGCGCACGAACGGCGTAGGATCAACTCGGGCTGTACCCACCGGAACTGTCGCGCGCTGCGCGGCATCTGAGGGAACACGAGGCTCGGACATCGCCGAAGACTGTTGATGCTGCAAGTTGAGTTTTTGTGCTGCCAACTCGGCCGCTCGCTGCTTCTCGATCGCATCGGCCTCGTCATCCTGTCTAATGCGGACATGACTCAGCACCTTGATGACCTCCTGCTGCAGATTTGTCATTAAATCTTGGAACAGAGCAAAGGCTTCTCTTTTATATTCTTGCCTTGGATTCTTGCCACCGTAGCTGCGAAGAAATATACCCTGTCTGAGATGGTCCATAGTCGCCAGATGCTCTTTCCAGAGTCCGTCAAGAATCTGCAGCGTGATTTGTTTCTCAAACGCGCGCATCTTCTCACCAACGGCTTCGCTCTTCTCTTCATATGCCCTGTTGAGGTTATCGAGTATTTTCTCTTTTATCTGCTCTTCATAGAGTTTTGCATCTGCGTCTAGCCATGCCTGAACAGGCTGCTCACTCGCAAATTCGACAAGCAACGCCTGTTCAAGACCTGCGATGTCCCACTGTTCTGGGACACTCTGAGGCGGGATATAGGTGTCGACCAATTGCTCCACAACCTCTTTGCGCATATCAACAAGAAGATCTGAAATATCATCGCTCGCCATCAATTCATTACGCTGGCGATACACAATTGTTCGTTGATCGTTGGCAACATTGTCATATTCCAAAAGCTGCTTTCGAATATCGAAATTGCGACCCTCTACTTTACGCTGCGCCTTCTCTATTGCTCGCGTAACCATGCCATGCTCAATGGCTTCACCGCGCTCCATGCCTAATTTCTGCATGAAATTTTTCACCGCGTCCGTCGCGAAGATTCGCAGCAAATTATCTTCCATCGACAAATAGAAACGAGAGTAACCAGGATCCCCTTGTCTTCCTGCCCGGCCACGCAATTGATTATCGATGCGACGAGACTCATGTCTTTCCGTACCGATTATGTGCAATCCGCCGGCGGCAAGGACTTGATCATGACGCGCCTGCCATGCGGCCTTTATCTCCGCTATTTTCTCTGGCGTGGGATCGTTTAGTTCATCAACTTCAACCTCCCAGTTACCGCCGAGTACGATGTCTGTTCCCCGCCCCGCCATGTTCGTCGCGATCGTCACGACACCAGGACGTCCAGCTTGCGCGATAATCTGCGCCTCGCGCTCGTGAAACTTCGCGTTGAGCACTTCGTGTTTAATCTTACTTTTCGTCAAGAATTTAGAGATCGCCTCTGACGTTTCGATCGAGGCTGTGCCCACGAGCACAGGCGCGCCCGCAGCACTAATCTCTGTGATGTCGGCGACAATAGCTTCGAGTTTTTCCTCCATGCTAAGGAAAATAAGGTCGTTGGCGTCCACTCGAACCATGGGGTTGTTGGTCGGAATCACTACAACGTCGAGACCGTAGATTTGGCTAAATTCAAAAGCCTCCGTGTCCGCCGTACCCGTCATACCTGACAACTTATTGTAAAGTCGGAAGTAGTTTTGAAACGTTGTCGAGGCGAGTGTTTGACTTTCGCTCTGTATTTCAACCCCTTCTTTGGCCTCTAACGCCTGATGAAGTCCCTCGGATAGACGACGTCCCTCCATCGTTCGCCCCGTATGTTCATCAATCAGAACGATTCGCTTATCCTTAACAATGTACTCAACATCACGATTGAATAGATAATGTGCTTTGAGCGCAGAATGCACATGATGTAGCAAAGAGAGATTGGTTGCTGAATAAAGCGAGTCACCTTCGGCCAATAGCTTTTGCTCGATCAATAAGCCTTCAACGAACTCGTGCCCCGCTTCGGTTAATTCCACCTGCCGGCTTTTCTCATCGACGCTGAAATGGCCCTGCTCTTCTGCCACATAGCTTTTGTCCATTTGCTCCATCTTTGTCTTTTCGACTTTCTCGCCTCGCTCGAGCTTCGGCACAAGCGCGTTGATGGCGATATAGAGCTGCGAACTGTTTTCGGCGGCACCGGAAATAATCAGCGGGGTACGCGCCTCATCGATAAGAATCGAGTCGACTTCGTCTACCACGGCAAAATTGAGTTCTCGCTGCATCTTATCCGCAACTCGAAACGCCATATTGTCACGCAGATAGTCGAAACCGAATTCGTTGTTTGTTCCGTAGGTGATTGAACTTTCGTACGCGGCTTTCTTTTCAAGAGGGCTTTGGCCGGACTTGATTACGCCAACTGTCAAACCAAGGAACTCGTATAGAGGACGCATCCAGTTAGCATCGCGCTCGGCAAGATATTCATTCACGGTGACTATGTGGACACCTTTGCCAGTCAGCGCATTCAAGTAGGCAGGCAGCGTAGCCATTAGCGTTTTACCCTCGCCCGTGCGCATCTCTGAAATACTGCCCTCATTGAGCACCATCCCGCCGATGAGCTGCACGTCAAAATGCCGCATACCCAGCACGCGAACACTCGCCTCTCTCGCTACCGCAAACGCCTCAATTAGCAGCGAATCAACAGCCTCACCCGCCTGGATTCGCGCCTGGAACTCGGCAGTTTTCGCCTTTAGCTGATCGTCATCGAGGCTTTTAAGACCTTCCTCTAGCGCGCTGATTTGAGTCACGCTGCGTTTAAGTTTTTTAAGCTTGCGTGAATTACTACTGCCAAATATTTTGCTGAATAGTTTCATAATGATTTTGATTTAACCGTGAATTCTTTGGACGAAGCGTACAGCTGTCTTCAGCCGGACGACTACGCTCTTTCGTCTTCGATAAGTTAAAAGACGGGCGACTGTTTCGGCGAGGTTGCGCTAGAAAATTAGCGGATGGTGCGACGGATATAGGCGGCTGGGTCAACTACGCGGCCATTTTTATAGACCTCGAAGTGCACATGCGGTCCCGTTGAACGGCCAGTAGAGCCGACGAGAGCAAGCTTTTCATTGCGAGCGACGAGGTCACCGACCTCGACAAACAATTCTTGAGAATGGGCATAGCGCGTCGTAAAACCGTTGCCGTGATTTACCTCGACCATCAGCCCATAGCCTGATCGAGGCCCTGCCCAAGTAACCACCCCACCCGCGACGCTGCTGATTTGCGCGCCCGGTTTACCCGTCGTAAGGTCTATACCACTGTGGAAGCTACTCTTGCCCGTGATGGGATCTGGACGACGACCGAAGGGGGATGCGATCCACGCATTTTCTATCGGTCGTCCAGCGACAAAGCCGTCTTCGATAGATCGCTGATCGATTAATAGTCCTTCGATAGTGCCGAGTTGCTGTTGACGCTCGGTGATCAATTCTTCAAGTTCGTTAATCGATGTTAGCAAGGTAGAGGCGGCGACAGCGTCCTGCAGGTCGCTCGCAATACCGATTTCGAGTCCTCCTGCTGCGAAGGACGAAGCGGCGTCTGCCTCAAACTCTTCGATATTGGCTAGGCCAGCGACCCTTTCGCCTAATGCGTCGAGTCGCGCAAGGCGAGCCTGAAGTTTCGCTAACTTGAGCGTAAGCGCATCTAGCTCTCGTTCTGAGTTAGACCGCAGCTGCTCTAACTGCAACGCCTGCAATGCGAGCTCTTTCTGCCAGTTCTCGGCTGATTGCTGGCTAAATACCAAAGAATCGTCGTTCTGGCCCGAAGCGAGCTGATAGCCGAAATAACCCAGGCCGACCGGAGTGCCTAGCAGACAGAGAGACAGGAGCGCGCGCAGCCACCCCTTTAGCTCGAGGCTGCGACTTTGACCGTGACGGTGATCGATTAGAAGGAGTTTCATTGACGGGAGTTTAAACTAGTCTTCCGCAGAGCCAAAGGGGGAATTTAGCGAGTTCTTGTCTGAGCTTGAAAAAAGCATGTGCTCAAGCCCTCGACCTAACCTCGATAAAGCAAATTGCGGGACTGAATAGTCTGTAATTAAGACGGCTACTTAGTAGACCAGCTCGTCGGCTAGCTCATGGGCTAGGCGGCGAGCACGGGCTTCATGTAAGAAATAGGGACATTGTTGTCCTCTTCGAAGCTCACAATTTCCCAGGCGTCCTCGTTTTCTTCGAGCATGCGCAGCAGCGCATTGTTTAGGGCGTGGCCAGACTTATAGCCTTTGAATTCACCGATAAGGCTGTTGCCAAGAAGATAGAGATCGCCGATCGAATCGAGGATCTTGTGTTTGACGAATTCATCTTCGTAACGCAGCCCATCTTCATTAAGCACTTTGTAGTCGCCGACGGCGATTGCATTATCCATGCTCGCGCCTAGCGCTAAATTGCGATTACGCAGCTCTTCGAACTCGTGCATAAACCCGAATGTTCGCGCTCGGCTCACTTCCTTCACAAATGACGTGCTACTGAAGTCGATAGTCGCTTTTTTAGTATATTTTTTATACACAGGATGGTCGTAGAGCAGCGTGTAGCTCACTTTAAAGCCATCGAAGGGCTCGAGGCTGACGGTTTTGTCACCTTGCTCGAGGCGCAGCGGCTTAAGTATCTTAATGAAGCGTTTGGGCTCGGACTGCTCTTCGATACCGGCAGACTGAATCAAAAACACGAAGGGCCCCGCACTTCCGTCCATTATCGGCACCTCAGGGGCACTCACATCGATGAACGCATTGTCGATGCCAAGCCCGGAAAGCGCCGACATCAAATGTTCAACTGTCGATATTCTCACCCCGTCTTGGACAAGGGTGGTAGACAGCGTGGTTTCGCCCACGTTGGTCGCAGTGGCTTTAATTTGAACGACGGGATCTAGATCGACACGCGAGAAAACGATGCCGGTATTCACAGGGGCGGGTCTGAGTGTCAGATAGACTTTCTCGCCTGTGTGTAGGCCAACGCCGGTGGCGCGAATGATGTTTTTGAGTGTGCGTTGACGAAGCATAGATCGGCCCTGCCAGGGTTGTAGGCTTTGAATTGTCATTATGGCCGCGGAAACTAGCTAACACCGCTCGCTTGCAGCGCCTAGCCGAAGGGCGCGCTGCACGCTAGGCCGGAAGTGTAGCAAAGGCCTGTGGCTTTCCCAAGAGTCTTTTCTTAGCGCACAGGCACTAGCGACGGAGTTAATCTGCCTGATTACGCAGAAAAGCGGGAACATCCAGATAGTTGAGGTCGGCGTCCGGCTCAAACAGCGGATCTAATTTGGTCGCTGTGTTGCCTGTCGCTCGCTCGGTGCGCGGCACTGGGCGGCGAATAGCGTTGTATTTAGGCGTGTTATCTACGACTTTAGTGGGTCTTGCGTGTACAGAACCCAGACCAGTGGCTACCACCGTTACTCGAATTTCATCTTTGAGTGATGGGTCGATTACCGTGCCGATCACGACAGTCGCATCGTCTGAGGCAAACTCTTCGATCGTATCACCTACCTCTGAAAACTCACCGAGAGACAGATTTTCACCCGCAGTGATATTGACGAGAATGCCTCGCGCGCCTTCTAAATTGACATCTTCGAGGAGCGGGCTGCGAATCGCCGCTTCCGCCGCCTCACGCGCACGATCAGGGCCGCTCGCGTGTCCGGTGCCCATCATCGCCATGCCCATTTCGGACATGACTGTCTTCACGTCAGCAAAGTCGACGTTGATCATACCTGGATTCATAATGAGGTCGGCTATACCCTTTACCGCACCGAGCAGCACATCGTTGGCCGCCTTAAATGCATCTAAAAGCGAGGCGTCTTTGCCAAGTACATCGAGGAGCTTTTCGTTGGGAATGGTAATGAGTGAGTCAACATGTTCGCTAAGCGCTTCGATGCCTTGCTGTGCAACGAGCGCGCGTTTGCGGCCTTCGAACGGAAAAGGCTTGGTGACAACAGCGACGGTCAAAATGCCTAATTCACGCGCCACCTCAGCGACGATTGGCGCCGCACCTGTGCCCGTACCACCCCCCATTCCGGCGGTGATGAACACCATATCCGATCCTGCCAGTATCGCTGCAATTTCGTCTCTGTCCTCTAATGCCGCTTGTCGACCGATTTCAGGATTGGCGCCAGCGCCGAGACCTTTAGTTACGCCCGAACCCATCTGCAGAATGGTTTTTGCGTCGATGTTGCTTAGCGCCTGCGAATCGGTATTAGCGCAAATAAACTCAACGCCCTCGACCTGATTGCTGATCATGTGGTGTACGGCATTACCACCACCACCGCCAACGCCAATAACCTTGATCTCGGCTGTCTGCGCAACGTTTTCGACTAGTTCGAACATAGTGCCCCCTAAAAATTAAGATATTCTTGTGCGCTCCGCGCTAATTATTGCCCTGAAACCAACTCTTTACCCGACCGACTAAGGTTACCTGCGGATCGCCCTTGGCAACGATTCCACCCTGTTCCTGAAACTGTTTTAAGCCATATAACAGTAGGCCAACACCCGTCGAGTAGATGGGGTTTCGAACTATATCGGCAAGACCGGCAACATTATGAGGCGCTCCGATGCGAACTGGCGCATGAAAAATCTCCTCCGCCAGTTCAACCACACCTTCCATCTTGCTCGTCCCGCCCGTGAGAACGATTCCAGCGGCCAACATGTCTTGGAACCCGCTGCGCTGCAGCTCCTGCTGCACGAGCGTGAATAATTCGACATAGCGCGGTTCGACCACTTCGGCGAGCGCTTGTCGTGATAATTCACGCGGCGGCCTGTCGCCAACGCTCGGCACCTTTATACTGTCGGCACCGTTGACCAATTGCGTGAGGGCGCAGGCATATTTAACTTTGATTCCATCGGCGTCGTCGGTCGGCGTTCTGAGTGCCATTGCAATATCGTTTGTTACCTGATCACCGGCAATTGGAATAACACCTGTGTAGCGAATCGCGCCTTCGGTAAAGATGGCGATGTCGCTGGTTCCGCCACCGATGTCTACGAGACAAACACCCAGCTCTTTTTCGTCCTCTGTGAGCACAGAGTAGGCAGAGGCAAGCTGCTCTAAGATAATTTCATCGACTTCAAGGTTGCAGCGCTTAATACATTTCTCAATATTCTGCACGGCGTTAATTGCACAGGTTACGAGATGCACTTTGGCTTCGAGCCTTACGCCAGACATACCGAGCGGTTCCTTAACGCCTTCCTGTGCATCGATGAGGTATTCCTGCGGCAGGATATGCAAAACCTTTTGATCGGCGGGAATGGCAACTGCCTGCGCAGCATCGATCACTCTTTCGATATCGGCGCGCTCGACCTCTCCATCCCGAATTGCCACGATCCCATGGGAATTCATACTGCGAATATGGCTGCCAGCTATGCCAGCATAGACAGAATGAATCTGGCAGCCGGCCATCATTTCCGCCTCTGCGATGGCATGCTGTATCGACTCAACGGTCGACTCGATATTCACAACCGTGCCTTTCTTGAGCCCACGCGAGCGATGGCTGCCAATGCCGATTATATTGAGGCTGCCATCGTCGACAATTTCACCAACGATCGCTACGACCTTGGACGTCCCAATATCGAGACCTACGATCATGTTATCGCTCGCTGCCGGTTTCATACGTTGCCAATCCTTCTCGCCTCACACAGCCTGTGTCAGGTTTTCGTTATCTTTGCGCCACATCGCTCAACGGAGCGAGTTTCAGCGTGCTTTTTTTCACGGCGATGCCGTTGCCGTACCTTAGATCAATCGATGCAAACTGGGCCGTTTCAGCGCGGTCTTGCTGGGCGTAAAAGCGAGCGAAGCGCTGCACCCTGGCGAGAACATCATGCCGACCCACCTCTACACGCATCGCGTTCACCCTAAGACTCCAACTCTGCCGGTGGCTTAACGCTAGCCCATTGAGCCTTAGCCCAGCCGGGGACAAAACCTGACTGAGCTGCTTATACTGCTGCATTACCCTCTCTTGGCTGCCTTCGGGCCCGTCGAGCAGGGGTAAGCCGGCAAAGCTATCGGTGCTGCCGGGTGAGAAAAGCTCACCGTATTGATTCAGCAATTGCGCTGACCCCCACTTTGCTATCGGCATTTCCTCCTCGAGATGTAGCGACAATGTATCTGGCCACACGCGTCTTACATCCACACTCGCAACCCAAGGCAGCGCCTCTAGGTCTCGGCTGGCACCATTAATATCGAAATCAAAAAAGCCTGCGCCGATATACCGCTGCAGGATCGCAGTCACGTCGCCCTCACTGACATGCTGCCATTGATTCTCGATTCGCACCTTGCTGATCGGCTTACTCACGAAGTCGGCCAGCCTTGCGCGCTGAACCGAAAATGTATCGAGGGCGACGAAGGCCAGCGTGGCAAAAAGGAAAGTCAGCAAGACAACATAGCGAAACAAACCGCTCGCTCGGGCGGGTTCCTCGTCAGGCACCTGAGGTCTGCGGACGGCATGCGCACCAACCCGCTTAGCACTCTGTGCGGTGGCTCTTGGTTCTGCCCTCATCGTCGAGCGCCTCCGTGATTCTCTGCCAAAATCCGCAGCACTAACTCATCGAAGTCGATGCCTAACTCAGCGGCAGCTCGCGGAATTAGGCTATGCTGTGTCATACCGGGAAGTGTATTGACTTCCAACAGTTGGAAGCAGCCCTGGGAATCACGCATCACATCGACACGCGCGGTTCCACTGCACCCGAGAGCCTCGTAAGCGGCAATCGCTAGCGAATTCAATTCGTGTGCATCCTTCTCATCGAGGTTGGCCGGACAAATCAACTGCGTCGTCTCGGAGAGATACTTCGCCTCAAAATCGAAAATCTCTCCACGCGCGGTCAGCTCAATGCTCGGCAAAATTTCACCATCAAGGACGCCGATCGTGTATTCGGGGCCATCAATGCAACGCTCCGCCATGACCTTCGCGCCAACCTTGAGTGCGCTTTGATACGCCGTTTGCAACTCGCTGGCACTGCGTGCCTTAGCAATGCCTAGACTCGAGCCACCGCTGACTGGCTTTACAACGCAAAGCCCCAATCGCGCCGCTACCGTCTCCCAGTCGGTTTGCTCCGACAGCAACTCGTAGTCGGGCGTTGCGAGGCTCGATTGCAGCCAAATCTGTTTTGCGCGGATCTTGTCCATGGCCAGTGCCGACGCGAGAACGCCCGAACCGCTATAAGGAATTCCAATGGTCTCGAGGAAGCCCTGAATGACGCCATCTTCCCCGCCTTCGCCATGCAACATGTTGAGAGCAAAATCAGGCGCGAGCGCGGAAAGCTTTTCAACTATTCTCTCGTCAACATCGAGCTTGCTTGCCCTCACACCCGAACGGATGAGGCTTTGCAACACTGCCTCACCGCTGAGTAACGATATTTCGCGCTCGGCAGAATGCCCGCCCATAAGAACGACAACATGACCGGCATTGGTCACTGCTTGCTGCCTATCAAACGCTTTCACCATGCTTTCGATCTCTTTAATTTTCGATCTGATATCGACGGTGTGTTAAGCCGACTATCAGCAATCCCTTTGTCGTGTCGCGATGACCGCTCACTTGCTTGCCGTCACGCTGCGCATTGCGAGCGTCTTGGAAAGCTGTTTCGCCAACGCGCCAACGCTACCGGCGCCTTGCGTCACAACGATATCACCGTCGGCCACGATGCCTTCTAAAATCTCCAACACATCAGCTTCGTCTTGAACGAAAATAGGATCCACCTTTCCTCGCAATCGAATACTGCGGCCTAGGCTCCTTGAGTCGGCGCCCGCAATCTTTTTTTCGCCCGCCGCGTAGACCTCAAGCAACAAAAGCACGTCGACCTCGCACAGCACGTCGACAAAATCATCATAGAGGTCACTCGTTCGGCTGTATCGATGCGGTTGAAAAAGCATCACAAGGCGTCTATCGGGCCACCCTTCCCTCAGCGCAAGGATCGTCGCTGCTACTTCTGTCGGATGATGACCGTAGTCATCAACCAACATAATTTCACCGTCTCCGAGCGGGAACACGCCCTGCACATCGAAACGGCGACCGACACCCGCAAAATTTTCGATCCCTTGTTTGATTGCAGCAAGGTCGAGCCCCTCGTCAACGGCGACGGCGAGCGCTGCAGTCGCATTAAGCGCGTTGTGACGCCCGGGCATATTGAGCGTTATCGGCAGCCTGTTACCGGTCTCACGATGATAAACCTCGAATCGTGTCTCGCCGCCGCGCTGGGAAAGATTCTCGATGCGAAAATCTGCCTCTTCTGAAAACCCATAGGTCAACTTAGGACGCGACACGAGGGGCATAATCTCGCGCACAGAGGGATCATCAATACACAGAACGGCTAAGCCATAGAACGGCAGGTTGTGCAGAAAGTTGATAAAGGTTTCTTTCACTTTCTCGAAATCGCCGCCATACGTGCCCATATGATCGGCTTCGATATTGGTTACCACGGCAACCATCGGTTGCAGATGCATAAACGAGGCGTCACTTTCGTCGGCCTCTGCGACCAAATACCGGCTTTCGCCGAGCCGCGCATTCGTGCCTGCGCTGTTTAGCAGCCCACCAATAATGAAGGTTGGGTCAGCACCGCTCGCCGCTAGCACCGAGGCTAGGAGACTTGTGGTGGTCGTTTTGCCGTGTGTGCCCGCAATTGCGATCGAATGCCTGTAACGCATAAGCTCGGCGAGCATCTCTGCGCGTGCCAGAAGGGGTAATTTTGCCGCCGCCGCCGCACGCATCTCAGGATTTTTCATTGTCACAGCGCTCGAATAAACGACTACGTCGGCAAGTTCGATATTGCTCTCAGCATGACCAATAAAAACCGTAGCACCCAAGTCTTTCAGTCGACGCGTGTTCGCAGACTCGGCAATGTCAGACCCTGTAATGGCATAGCCCTGATTCTGTAACACTTCTGCGATGCCGCACATTCCCGCACCGCCGATGCCGATGAAGTGAACCGTCTTGATGCGGCGCATCTCGGGAATACTATGTTGCTGCCGCTTAGCGGGCATGTGCACTCTCCATCATGATATCGGCAATACGCGTGTCGACGTGGCGCAGCGCGCGTGCGTGCGCAGCCCTCGATTTGGCGAGAAGTAAATTTCGATCTGTGTCTAACAAAGCAATCTCGGCCGCAAGGCGATCACCCGAAAGCAGCTGCTGCTCGATAACTGTCGCCGCACCAGCTGCGCTTAGCCACCGAGCGTTGTGGAGCTGCTGCTGATCTTTATGGTAAGGGTATGGCACGAGAATAGACGCGCGGCCAGCGACGGCAATTTCCGTGACTGTGCTTGCACCCGAACGCCCTATTACGAGATCTGCCCACGCGTAGGCGGCAGCCATATCGTCAATAAACGCAGTAACTGTCAATCTGTTATTCGGCTCGAATCCGGCATTAGTGTAGGCGATGAGAGTCGGCTCGAGCTGGGCAGCACCGGTTTGATGCCTTACCTCTGGCACGCTGGACGCCGCAGCGACCCTCAGTTGCGCGAGCGCCTCTGGCATCGCCTCGTTGATCGCCAGCGCGCCTTGACTTCCACCTAGAACCAAAATCCGAAGTGGACGCTCGCGCGCTGCGAGCTCAGGCATAGTTGCACCAACCTGTTCGATGTCCGCGCGCACAGGATTGCCAACCGACAGCACCTTATCGCTCTTCGAAAAGGCATCGGGGAACGCCTCGAAGACGCAGGTCGCTAGTCGAGACAGCAAGCGATTAGTGAGACCGGCTACAGCATTCTGTTCGTGGAGATAGAGCTTTTTGCGAAGGAGTCTCGCAGCGACGCCGCCCGGACCAGAAACATACCCCCCCATACCCAACACACAGTCCGGTTTTATTTTGTAAATGATCACGAGGCTCTGCCATAGCGAACGCATGAGCATCCAGGGCGCGCTGAGGAGTCGTGTGAGCCCTTTCCCCTTCAAGCCCTTCGCGGCAATCTGGTGAAACTCATAGCCGGTGCTTTCCAGGAGTTTTCCTTCCATGCCATTTGGCGTTCCTAGCCAGTCGATCTTAACGCCTCGAGCCTCTAGCTGACGCGCGATAGCGAGTGCGGGGAATACGTGACCGCCAGTTCCTGCCGCCATTATCAACACTCGAGAGATTGCCATTACCTCTCCCAGATAGAGGTGGTTTTCGTCGCTGCTGCCAAGCGATCAGTCTCGTACTCAATTCGTATAAGAAGCGCTGCCATCACGCAGCTCATGATCAGACTCGCACCACCGTAGCTCAGAAATGGAAGCGTCAGTCCCTTCGTAGGGAGTAGGCCGATATTAACGCCCACATTGATGAGCGCCTGACCCGCAAATAACAGCCCGAGGCCATAGGCAAAGAAGGCCGCGAAGTAGCTTTCTTGCGCCTCGGCGCGTCTACCAATCGCGAATGCGCGATACACCAAAATACAGAACAGCGAGACGACTACCGCAACACCGACCATGCCAAATTCTTCACCAATTATTGCAAGTACAAAGTCGGTGTGTGCTTCGGGTAAGAAATAAAGCTTCTGAATACTGTTCCCCAACCCCGTGCCGAACCATTCACCGCGCCCGAAGGCAATCAGGGCTTGGGCCAACTGGTAGCCGTCGCCGTAGACATTCTCAATTGCCCAGGGATCGCGAAAGGAGGTAAAGCGAGCGATGACGTGCGGCTTATTTATTGCAATGATGGTAAAGCCAACGCCTGCGACTAAAACGATAAGTAAGATTCTCCAGAGTTTCGCGCCCGCGAGAAACAGCATACAGAACGTCGTCGCCATTAAGATAACTAACGCCCCATGATCAGGCTCGCGTTGCAGCAAGCCTGCAGCGAACGCAGATGCACCAAGGGGGACCAAGAATTGCCTCCAGTTCTCGCGCACGGCCTGATAGTTTTTCTGTAAATAGTCGGCCGTAAAAATCACCAAGAACAGCTTTGCAAGCTCCGAGGGCTGCAGGTCAAAAAAACCAAGATCTATCCAGCGCGCGCTGCCATTAACACTTTTGCCGATACCGGGAATAAGCACCGCTATCAGCAGAACGTAGGAAATCAATAAAAGCAGGAAAGAGAACCGGCGCCAGAGCGACAGAGGAATCGCGAGTGTCACGGCCGACGCTGCTAAGCCAACAAAAGCAAAAATGGACTGCCGCTTTAAATAATAGAGCGGGTCACCATTGCTCGAATTAGCGATCTCTACTGACGCGGAAGTCATCATGAGTAGCCCGATGCAGAGCAAAGAGAATGCGACAAGCAGCACCGTGTTGAGCGGTCGTGCCGGCGCAGCGGCAAAATCACTCGCCAGAGAAAGTCGATTTGTTCGCTCTAAACTCGCCATTTAGTCTTCATCCTCATACTTTTTTTCGCGCACTCTTGTGGCAAAAACGTCGCCACGGTGTTGGAAATTGTCGAACATATCGAAGCTCGCACAGGCCGGCGACAGAAGCACCGCATCGCCGGCTTGCGCCGCGGCCGTCGCCTGCTCAATCGCCTCCTCCATGCTTTGCGCAAACGTCACCTCGTGCGCATAAGAATCCTGCTCGAGACACTCCGCAATGAGTTTGGCGTCGCGCCCGATCAAGATTACGTTACGCACAAAGTCGCCTATCGCCGGCGCAAGTGGCGAAAAATCGGCCCCTTTCCCCTCGCCGCCTGCAATAAGTACAAGCTTGCCGCCGGTTGACGCGGCGATGTGCTCGCCCAATCCAACAACCGAGGCGAGCGTGGAACCGACATTAGTTCCTTTCGAATCGTTGAAATAGTCAACATTATCTATCTTCGCTACCCACTGGCATCGGTGCGGCAGGCCGTTAAAATCCGCGATCCCCTGTGCAATCGATTCGAGCGAAACACCGATGGCATGAGCGAGAGCGCTCGCTGCAAGTGCGTTTGCGATATTGTGCTCGCCTGCCACCCTCATTCGCTCTACGGCGAGGAACGCGCTGCCGTTAAAACTTAGCGCTCGCGCACCTTTTACCCCATCGATTCCAAACCCACCTTCGACTGCGCCCTGCGTCGAATAACACACCGTCGCTGTCGCCGGATCGAGGGGGAAAGTTAATGCATCGTTTGCATTAACGCAGACCTGTTTCGCCCCGAGAAATATATTTTGCTTCGCACTCAGATACTCCGAGGCGTCGACATACCTATCCATGTGATCCTGACTTAAGTTCAGTAAGGCGACAGCTTCAGCATTCAAAAAAGGCGTTGTCTCTAGTTGGAAACTCGACAGTTCTAACACGTAGAGCGCTTTGGGTTCTTCGCTAAGCAGATCCAACGCCGGTTTAAAATTCTCACCATCGAGATTACCGCCAAGGCCAAAAGACCTACCCGCGGCTCGAAGAATCGAGGCAAGCATGGCGACCACGGTGCTTTTGCCGTTAGACCCTGTGACCCCAACAATCGGCTTTTTCACTCGCTGCGCAAACAACGCAATATCGCCGGTGACCTCGACTCCTGCGCTCTTTGCTTGCGCGATCGCGTCGGTTTTTACACTGACCCCCGGGCTCACGATTAGTCGTTGAGCGCGTGCCAGAAAAGCCTCGCGAAGATCACCTAATTCTATTACTACCCCAGGAAATTCAGCTCTAAAAACATCGAGCATCGCGGGCGCTGTACGCGTATCGGCAACAGCAAATTCGGCGCCTATCGATTTTAGAAAGCGTGCGCACGATAGCCCTGTTGCGCCCATGCCGATGATAAGCGACAGCCCATCAAATCCCTCTTGCACTTCGCCGGACAATCCTACTGCTCGCGTCACGCCTGCCTCATCGCTTATTAGCGCAGCTTTAATGTTGCCAAGCCAAATAACACCAACATCACCGTGATAATCCAGAATCTGACGATAACCCGTGGTTCAGGCCAGCCCATCAGCTCAAAATGATGATGGATAGGTGCCATTTTAAAAATTCGTTTGCCCGTCAACTTGAATGAACCAACCTGCAGGATTACCGACAGTGTTTCCATTACAAACACACCGCCCATAATGACAAGAACTAATTCGTGGCGTGCAATTATTGCCATCGTACCGAGTGCCGCACCCAGCGCGAGCGCGCCGACGTCACCCATGAAGATTTGCGCGGGATAGGTGTTAAACCAAAGGAAGCCCAGACCTGCGCCAAGCAACCCACCGGCGAAGATCACCACTTCGCCAGAACCGGCGATATAGGGAATCTGCAAATAGTTCGCGAATTCAACATGGCCTGCAAGATATGCGATGGCGCCTAGCGCCCCGCCGACCAAAACCGAGGGCAGTATGGCCAGACCATCGAGACCGTCGGTTAAGTTGACCGCATTGCTAAAACCAACAATGAAAAAATAACTTATGACGATGTAAAAAACGCCAAGGTCGAGCGCAATGCTCTTGAAAAACGGCAGTATATAATGCGTTTCGGCGGGGCCGAGTGCTGAACTGTAGAGCGCCAGAGCAGCAGCGATGCCGATTAACGATTGCCAAAAATACTTCCACCGCGCAGGCAAGCCCACAGCATTTTTGCGAAAGACCTTGCGGTAGTCATCGACCCAACCCACCGCGCCGAAGGCGAGGGTCACTAGGAGCAAAACCCAGACGTAATGGTTTGTCAGATCCGACCAGAGAAGGGTGCTTGCCGTGATACCAACAAGGATGAGAACACCTCCCATCGTTGGAGTGCCAGCTTTGCTGAGGTGTGACTGTGGCCCATCGTCGCGAACGACTTGACCGATCTGATTCTTGTTTAGCGCACGAATCAAGATAGGCCCAACGAGTAGGGACACACCCAGAGCGGTGAGCACACTAAAAATGCCGCGAACGGTTATGTACTGCAGCACAGCGAACGCGCTGTTGAACTGCATCAAGTAATCCGACAGCCATACTAGCATTCTGAATTTTCCCTATTCTTGCTTATTCTTAGAGCAACTCTCTTTGGAGTCGCTGTGTTGTTTACGTTATGTCTCGCTGCTTAACGCGGCAACGACCGTCTCCATGGTCGCCCCACGAGAGCCTTTCACGAGAAATACTGTGTCAGCGCTAGCGAGCGCTACGCAGTCCGCCTCTAAAGCAGTGCGATCGCTGTAGAGCACGCCCTTCTCACCACCCGCCTTTGAGTAGGCGTCAATCATTGCCGCGCAATCCTTGCCCAACCCAAGCAGCAGCGGAACACCATGCTTCGCCGCATACTCGCCGACTGCGCGATGCGACGATTCCGTTTCGTCACCAAGTTCCCGCATTTCACCGGCGACCATGACCTTCTCTCCCTCAGCTGCCATCAACACATCGATGGCAGCATTAAAGGAATCAGGGTTCGCGTTGTACGTATCATCAAGTAATCGGCACCCTTGCCTACCTATTGAGGGAAATAGTCTGCCTGGCACCGGCGCAGCCTGTCGTAGCCCAATACGCACATCATCTAGGCTGGCGCCGGCCTCCAAGGCACAGGCCGCCGCAGAAAGCGCATTCTCCGCGTTATGGCTGCCGAGCAACTGTATTTCGGCGTCGACTTCTCCCTGCGGGGTGTAGAGCGTGAATGCAACGCTTCCCCCCGCAAGCAGGCGCGTAGGCGAACACCGATAGTCTGCCTCGGGCACCTTGTTGCCATAGCTAAACAGCCTAACCTGACGCGCGCCTGCCCGTTTAATCCATTGCGAACAATTAGGGTCATTGGCATTGAGCACTGCGACCCCTGAGGCAGAGAGCCCATCGATGATCTCGCCCTTGGCCTCCACGATGCCTTGCAGAGAGCCGAAGCCTTCGATATGCGCCGCGCTCGCCTTGGTTATCAATACAATGTCTGGTCTTGCTGCTGCGACACTAAATGCGATTTCGCCAGCGCCATTAGCCCCCATCTCGATCACGGCAAACTGATGCGTATCCTCGAGGCGCAGCAGCGTGAGCGGCACTCCTATCGTGTTATTCAAATTCTCCGCGGTAATCAATGTTTGCGCTTTAGCCTTGAGAATACTGCCGATCATTTCTTTGACAGAGGTCTTACCCTGACTACCCGTTAGCGCAATCACCGTGGCCGGACACCTCTGCCGGTTGAGTCGCGCAAGGGTAGCGAGTGCGGTTAGCGTGTCATCAACTACCAGTCGTCTCTGCTGAGTCTCAGTATTCTCAGAGCCAAGCACATGCGTCACAGCCGCCGCAGCTCCTCGGGTAAATGCTTCGTCAACAAACTCATCGCCGTTAAAGCGCTCACCCTTCAGAGAAATATAGAGATCCCCTGAATGCGTCTTTCGAGAGTCGGTTGTAACGGAAGTAAACGCCACCTTCTTCGCTGCTTCGGACAGAGGCACGCGCACCGCCGGCCCAAGTTCGTCCGCAAGCTCGCCAAGGGTAAATTCGCCAATCATGTTGCCTCTCTCTGCACGTTGCTCAAAAAATCACTCGATGAGCGTCTTTTAACGAGCGCCGCGTGCGCGTGTTCAAGATCACTGAACGGCTGCCGCTGCCCATTGATCTCTTGATAGTCTTCATGCCCTTTGCCCGCGATCAAGATCACCGCACCGGGTTTAGCGGCATCGATAACCGTGGCTATAGCCTCTTCTCTGTTCCGAATTTTTCTAACAGCCTCCGGGCGGACGAACCCCGAAAGGATCTGATCAATGATGGCGTCGCCGTCTTCGGTTCGAGGGTTATCGTCTGTCAGTATCACCCTGTCGGCATAGTGTTCGGCGACCTCTCCCATTAAAGGCCGCTTGCCTACATCGCGATTCCCGCCAGCGCCGAAGAGGCAGGTTAATTCTCCACTGAAGTGCTCTCGCAATCCGAGCAGCGCACTCCGCAGCCCGTCTGGCGTATGCGCGTAGTCGACGACCACGCTGATATCGCTCGCCTCCTCTTCGACCCTGACTACTTGCATCCTCCCCGGCACGGGTTTGAGCTGACTCAACGCAGCCGCAAGGCGAGAGAAACTGAGACCCTCCCCACCTGACGCGACAGCAGGGCCTCGCTCAGCGGAGAGGAAATAGCTAACCACTGTGGCAACGACCGCAAGCAGATTGCTTAGGTTAAACCCGCCCAATAGCCCAACCCGCACCTCGCCACTGCCTAAGGGAGTGATTAAATGCATTGCAAGACCTTGGGAATCCATCGTTACACGCTCAGCGCGCACCGAGGCGACTGCTTGGGATTGACTATAGGTTGTTACTTCAACGGAGGAGGCAATCGCATTGATGAGCGAGAGGCCATAGGCATCATCTAGATTTATGACTGCCCGTTTGAGCCCAGGCATCGTGAACAACTTCTTCTTACTTGCCCCGTAGGCCTCCATGGTGCCATGGTAGTCGAGATGATCGCGCGTGAGATTTGTAAACACTGCCGTGTCGAAATGCACGCCACTAACTCGGCGCTGATCTAAGCCGACGGAAGAAACTTCCATGATGACAGGATTAACCCCCGTCGAGACAAGTTCGTACAGCGCGCGCTGTGTAAAGACCGCATCAGGCGTTGTGAGAGCGGTCGCCGCGAGGCTATCAGGACGGCCGTAGCCCAGCGTGCCGATTGTTGCCGAGTCGCGGCCAAGGCTTGCAAATGCCTGAGCCATAAAAGCGGCGCAGCTGGTCTTGCCATTGGTGCCAGTTATTCCTATCACCGCTGCTTGCGCACTCGGGTCGGAATAAAACCTCCCCGCAATCGCGCTCATCTTCGACTGTAGCGAATCGACGGCGATCACAGGGATATCATCTATCCAGTTAATGCCCGTCCATTCGCCTCCTGATTCCGCGAGAACTGCGACGGCACCGGAATTAATTGCAGTTGGAATAAAATCGCGCGCATCGAGGTTACGCCCGAATACTGCAAAGAAAACATCGCCCGGAATGACGAGTCTGCTGTCTAACTGTATCCCCTTAACCCTAACATTAGAGGCTAATTTATTGACAATCGAGGCAGGAACGAACCCAGCTACAAGCTCGCTTAGGGTAATCTCGGCTGCGCTGTGCTCGACGGGGGTGCCCATTTGGCTATTCGTCACCTCCGCTGGACATCACCGATTGACCGACCGGCACGTCATCGGGTGGAATATTCAGAAGCCGCATCGCGCCCGACGCCACTCGTGCGAAAACCGGCGCTGCGACCTGTCCGCCATAGTGCTCGCTGCCCTTCGGCTCATTGATAACCACAACGACTACTATTTTGGGGTCGCTCGCAGGAATCATCCCTACGAATAAAGAATTATGAAGATTGGCCTCATAGCCGAATTCACCTACCACGTGCGCGGTTCCCGTTTTTCCGGCCACTTTGTAAAAAGGCACATTCCCTTCACGCGCCGAACCACCGCGTCTCGGATCGACAACGGTTTCCAGCATATCTTTAATTTGTGCTGAGATTGACGGCGACAACACTCTCTCTCGCGAAAGCGCAGCAACTTCCTCTTCACTCAATTTGACGAGAGACACCGGCTTCTTAATGCCGCTATCGGCGATTACCGAATAAGCTTGGGCTAGCTGGAGCGCTGTAACTGATAGCCCGTAGCCGTAGGATAATGTTGCAGTTTCGACTGCGCTCCAGCGTCGCGGACTTGGCAATAAACCGCCGCGCTCGCCTGGGAAACCGGTTCCAGTCACCTGCCCAAGCCCCACTCTTTCGAGAACATCGCGTATTGGTTCGGGTCCGATTTCTAACGCGATTTTGCTTGTGCCGACATTACTCGACTTCGTGATAACTTTGCCGACCGTTAGCGTGCCATAGTTATGAATGTCTTGAATCGTGTGCCCGCGCACCATCATCCAGCCTGGGCTTGTTTCGATAATGGTGTCGGCTTCGTAAACGCCGCTCTCTAACGCGGCGGCAATAGTGAATGCCTTCACCGTCGAGCCCGGCTCGAATACGTCCGTCAATGCGCGGTTACGCAGCACACCAAAATCACTTATGTTGCTTTTGTTATTCGGGTTGTAAGAGGGCTGATTCGCCATCGCCAAAACCTCGCCGGTTTCAACGTCTAACATTACAAGCGTCGCTGATTTTGCGCGACGCTTTGTAAACTCGGCTTTAAGCTCTTTGTACGCGAGGTTCTGCAGCCTAAAATCTATGCTGAGCTCGATATTCGAGCCGTTTGATGCGGTCTCAATCGTTCTGATTTCTTCGATAATGTTGTCGCGACGATCCCGAATTATCTGCCGCCGGCCTTCAACTCCTTGAAGGTGCTCCTCATAGGTAAGCTCGATACCTTCTTGTCCGACATTATCGATATTGCTGAAGCCAACAAGGTGGGCTGCAACCTCTCCCTGCGGGTAGAACCGCTGGTATTCGTCTTCGAGTCTTACGTGTGGAATCCGCATCGCGGCGACCGGCGCCGCCTCAGCCGGTGAAAGCCTTCGCTTAATGAAGTGAAACGGTTTGTCACGTTTGCTCTCGATGGTGGCGATAAGGGCATCGGGGTTCATGTCGAGCGCGTTTGCGAGGCGGCGAATATCATTGGGGTTGTCGATAATCTTTGAGGGGTTAACGCTAATTGTTACGACAGGCGTGCTCACCGCCAGCGGTTCGCCGTTGCGGTCGAAAATGATGCCGCGATTCGCCGCGATAGGAATAGTCCGAATGGCTCGATTGTCGCCTTGGCTCTGTAAAAACTCCTTCTGAGTAATCTGTAGCTGGCCAACCTTCCACGCCACCGCGCCAACACAGAGCACTAAGCCCAGTGCTACCGCGCCAAGCCGCCAGGTGGTCTTGACGTACGTCCAGACCTTCGCGGCGACACTCTGCCCTTTGCTGGGCGTCTGCGCTCGTGTTTCTCGTCGCGTTGCGCTCATGCCAATCCCCTTTCTCATCGGCCCCGTTATTCCCTACTGCCCAACCATGACAATCTGACTGACGTCGGGCACTCGCATGCCCAGCTGATCGATCGCTTTCTGCTCGATACGGCCTTCAACACCGAAGGTGCTTTGTTCGATGAGCAGCTGCCCCCACTCGACACTCAATTCGTTTGCCTCGTTCTTAAGCTCTTGAAGACGATTAAAAACGTAGCGATTCTCATGAGTCGTCTTGACGACACCCAAGCCGCTGGCAAGCAAGCAGAGAAGGAGTAACAGGAACATTTCAGAACGACGCTCGCCGAGCCCCAGCCAAGTCCAAAGTGACTCGTGCCCTGCTGTCTGTTTTATCTGTCTCTGCCGCGACTGCACCATCTTCACCTAACCTACTGCTCACTAATCGACTCGCATCTTGGTGATGCTTTAGAGAATTACTGCTTTACCATTGCTAATTAAAGCTTCGCCGCCACCCGCATGACTGCGCTGCGTGCACGGGGGTTTCTGTCAATCTCAGCCTTGCTCGGTTTGATCGCTTTCCCTATCGGCCTCACCTTCGGATTAAGCTGGGACTGCGCAACGGGCAGCCCCCTCGGGAATTCGTCCCCTCGCGCATGCTTCGCGATAAATCGTTTCGTTATTCTGTCTTCTAATGAGTGAAAGCTGATCACAACGAACAGGCCACCCGGCCGCAAAATGTCTAACGCTTGATCGAGCGCCAATTCCAACTGCTCTAATTCTCGGTTTATGAATAACCGTATTCCTTGAAATGCCCGCGTTGCCGGGTGCTTGTCGCGCTCCCACGAAGGGTTTGCGTCTTTAATCATCTCAGCGAGAACCCCGGTTCTTAGAATGGGCGTGATGGCGCGTTCCGTAACGATCCGCCTCGCCATTCTTCGTGAATGCCTCTCTTCGCCATAGTGATATAGCACGTCGGCAATTTCTGTCTCACTCGCCGAATTTATCCACTGCGCGGCGCTCAACCCCTGCGTGGTGTCCATGCGCATATCGAGCGGGCCGTCGCGCATGAAACTAAATCCTCGCCCCGCATCATCGAGCTGCGGAGACGAAACGCCGAGATCAAGCAGTATCCCGTCAACGCGTCCGACGAGTCCCATCTCGCCGAGAACCGAACTCATATCGCCAAAAGCGCTGTGTTTTGGCTCGAGTCTTCGGTCTTCCACCTGCATTGCGGCGGCAACCTCGATAGCTTCTGGGTCGCGGTCAAAGGCGATAAGTCGGGCGTTAGCAGGGAGCCTTGCGAGGATTCCCCGCGAATGCCCGCCTCGCCCAAAAGTGCCGTCAACAAATACACCCGGCTCATTGCTCTCATCACTGGATGCCAGCAAGGCATCGATCGCCTCGTCGAGCAGCACTGTGTGATGTAGCGTTTCGGTCGACATGTCGTGCCTTATTTCAGATTTAGGGGTCTAACCGTTTCGCCTGCGACGCGCTAAAGAGCCAATGACCGCAGTTTGTCCGGCAGCTCTGCCGACCCGGCCGACTCGGTAAACCAGAGTTCACGCTGCGCAGTCCAGGCATCCTGATCCCATATTTCTAGCTTCTTACCCTGACCAACCAAACAGATATGTTTATCGAGCGCGGCATATTGTCGGAGCTCCTGTGGCAAGAGAATCCGCCCGTTGCTATCGAGCTCGAGGTCGGTCGCATGGCCGATCAGAAGGTGTTTGACGCGCGCAGACATCGGGTCGAAACTCGACAAACCCTCGATTTCGCGCTCGATCTGCTCCCATTCAGCGAGCGGATACAGGAGTAAGCACCGGTGGTTTGTGTCTATTGTCACCACCATTTGGCCCGCACAATGAGTAATCAACCGCTCACGGTAGCGCGCCGGCATCGCCATACGCCCTTTCGCATCGAGATTGATCGAATTGATTCCGCGAAACACCGCGCTCTCTCCAAAACAGGTTACTTACTGATTTTTATGCTATTTCTTATGGCTCAGCTTACAAAGCCACCGCTGCACTCGTGCTGCTTTTACCCACAAAGCCCCACTATAATACAAAATTGTCCACTTTTTTCCACAGATTTCCACTATAAGGACAGAATTAAGCGCATGCAAGCAGAAAATGCCGCTAAGTTACTGATTTTGAGAGTCGCATCACCAATATTGGCCTTCGCGATCAGCGAGATGCAGTGGGAGGCGGAACGAATGGAGAGCTCGCGCCAGAACTTCCAGCGCGAAGGGGTTTAGCTCTGAATAAAAACAAGCGCAGGAGGAAAGCAGAAAGGGAATAAAAAGTGAGCCAGCCTATAAGCCGGGTTCTGTCTAGGACAATCATTCATCTACGGCTTGCGTCACCGCAAGCCTTTAGCGGCCTACCCGAACCCAATGCGAGCAGCATCGATGGGTTCCTATTTGGCCTTGCTCCGAGTGGGGTTTACACTGCCACGAACTGTTACCAGTCGCGCGGTGCGCTCTTACCGCACCTTTTCACCCTTACCGATCCCTGCGACTCTCGAAGATGCTTAACAGCGACTGCGAGGACTTCACGCGAGATTTGGCGGTTTGTTTTCTGCTGCACTAGCCGTAGGCTTGCGCCCCCCAGGCGTTACCTGGCACCCTGCTCTGTGGAGCCCGGACTTTCCTCCGACCCCGTCCTCGTTCGACGCTAGACGACGAATGAAGAACTAGGACCAGCGATTGCCCAGCTGACTCGCGCGCAGCTTAGTCGAGTTCAAAGCCCCACACAAGGCGCATCTACTGCTCTTTTTCGAGCATCGCCGCATAAAGCGCGTTTTTTCGCACGCCGACGAGTTGTGCGGCAAGAGCGACTGCACGCTTCATCGACACTTCGGCACTCAGAAGCTCAGCAACGTCGATAGCTTTTAGCATTAACGCATCGATGTCAGAGCCCAACTTAGTTGCGCGACCCTCAAGCACGAGCACGAACTCGCCGCGGGAATTGTTTTCATCGCTCGCAACCCAACTCGCGGCCTCGAGAAGGCTACCAAGGAAATGGGATTCAAATTTCTTCGTGAGTTCTCGCGCGACAAACACTTTTCTTTTATTGGGCTCGGCGATTACTGCCGCCATGTCGTTAAGGCACGCAACAATCCTGTGAGGCGACTCGTAGAAAACGAGCGTTGAAGTCTCGTCCGCGAGGGCGGCAAGACGCTTGCAGCGCTGAGTGCTCTTGGCAGGCAGGAATCCCTCAAAGTAAAACCGATCACTCGGTATGCCTGCAACGCTTAACGCTGCAATCACCGCGCTCGCACCCGGCACGGGAATCACCGAGATTCCACGACTCCTAGCCATTTCGACAAGCCGGTAGCCCGGATCCGATATTAAGGGTGTGCCCGCATCGGATATCAATGCAAGAGAGCGCCCAGCATCAAGCTCATCGAGTAGTTTCTTTACCTCGGAGTCGCTACTAAAATCATGGTAAGACGTCAGCGGGGTCGCGATGGCAAAGTGCTGCAGCAGCCTTTTGCTATGACGTGTGTCCTCAGCGGCGATCAAATCAACCTGCTTGAGCACGGCGATCGCACGTGCGCTGATGTCCTCAAGGTTTCCTATCGGCGTTGCAACAATGTAGAGCGTGCCTTGTGTTTCCATTCGATTCTCTCTTTTCAACCAAACCCGCTATTTCAAACCCTGCGGGTGAAGCGTACAATTTTACTAACTTTCGCGCTTAATTCGCCGCAACCTATTTGGCAGCCTAGTCTTGGGCTAAACAACTACTAAGCACGTTAAAACGAAGAATTAAACACGCTAAGAGTGGGTACGTTTGAAATGAGCACGGCTAGACTGCTTCAAAACGCCAAAGATTCATGGAATATCTCGGGCATCTGCTTCGCCCTCTTGCTCCTTGGCCTGCTTGATGGATGCCAGTCAACGCCAGCCAATTCTGGCAATATCCCCTTCGACTTGGCGTCCGCGTCGGTTGAGACCCTGTTAGACGCTGCTTCTCAGGCTGAGTCTCAGAGCGACGCCGAAGCTGCGGCAGAGTATCGACTTAAAGCCATCGAGTTGCTCATCTACGAAAATAATCTGAGAAGAGCCGCGACTGAGATCGACGCACTTCCGGCTCAGCAGCTGCTTTCTGATGAGCTGCGTGCGTCAGTGCAGCTCGCTAGGGCAACTATCGCGTTTGGCAATGGCGATCACTCTGACGCGCGTAGTTTACTTCAAGAACTCGACAGCCGCGCGCGTGAGTCGCTCCCCATCGACACAAATATTAAAATCGCGCTGCTCGCAGGTGAGGTTTACAACGCGCTTGGCGACCCCTCCCTCGCGGCTGTCTTTCAACTTAGCCGCAGCGAGGGCGCCGAATACGGGACGCCACTGCTCGCTCGGCAACTCAGTGATTCCATCTGGCTAACACTCGACACCCTTTCAATCGATGAAATTGATGCGGTGGCCAGTGCAACCGCAGGTTATCATGCTCGCGGCTGGCTCGAGCTCAACAAGGCTATTCGGCGCGAGGAATTTAGCCTGCGCGGTCAATTAGATGCGCTCGCGAGATGGCAAGGCGTTTGGACGCAGCATGCTGCGACAAGCTATTTGCCCAGTGCGCTCCTGACCCTCAACGCAGCGTGGGATCGCCGCCCCCGGCATATCGGACTCATTCTGCCCCTGCAAACAGCCGCCGGTAGAGCACTCCAAGAAGGATTTATCGCGGCCTATTACCAGTCCCTCGCCATTTCTCGCGAAGTCCCTCGCATAAGCGTCATCGATAGCAGCGAGGCGACCGATGCGTTCAGCGTCTACGATGAGGCTTTACGCCTCGGCGTAGATCTTGTCGTGGGGCCATTGGACAAAGCCCTCGTCAATCAGATTGCGGAACTCCCTAGGCTTCCCACGCTAACTCTTGCGCTAAATTATGCGGACAACGACGACGAATCTGGGGAAGGAAAACCCTCTGACCTCGTCCAATTCGGTCTCGCGCCTGAGAATGAAATCGAGCAGATCATCGCGCTCGCTCGGCAGCGCGGATTCAAACGTGCAGCGGTCATCACTCCCGAGGGAGACAACTACACGCGCCTGCGAGCAACCTTTCAGTCTCGCTGGGAACAGAGCGGTGGCAGCGTGGTGGCACGCTCCGTTTTCGGTCCCGAGGAAGATTTCAGCGCGGTGGTAAAAAACCTTCTTGCCATCGATGCGAGCGAAGACCGCGCGCGTCGACTTCGCGCGACACTGCCGCGCAACAATATCGAGTTCACACCCCAGCGCCGCAGCGACATAGATTTTATATTTCTCATAGCGAACCCTCGCCAAGGCCGCCAGTTAGTGCCAACCCTCGCCTTTTACTATGCCCAAGACCTCCCGCTTCTTGCACTCCCCTCGATTTATGACGGCGACCCCAGCGCGAGCACACGCGACCTTGACGGCCTCGTGTTTGGCGACGCGCCTTGGATGGTGAGACCCAGCGAGCTGCGGTCGGTGGCCGACGAAAATCTCGCCCCGGCCTTCGGCTCAAGTCAGCGTCTCAGGGCGATGGGCGTGGACAGCTTCTATCTCGCGATGCAGCTTACGCAGCTGAGGGATAATCCGCAGCGCAGTCTGCGCGGGGTGACCGGCGAATTGAGCTTAACTGAAGACGGGAAAATCATGCGCAAACTGGTGATGCTCAAATTTGAGAATGGTGTGCCAGAGCCTCTCCCAGGGAGCTAGGCCCGCTCGGCTAACGCCCATCACCCTATTCACATCTTTCTCCCTTCTTTCCCGAACCCGGCGCTGCCACGCGCCTGAATTATTCTGACTGGGGATACTAGGCGCATGACTAGCGAGACTGCAGTCGCAACTGGACGTCGCTTCGAGGCCTTCGCTGCGGACTATTTAAAAGTGAGGGGCTGCAGAATTGAGGATCAGAACTTTCGCTGCAAAGCCGGGGAAATCGATCTGATTGTTATCGATCCCGAGAGCAAGCTGGTTTTCGTTGAAGTCAGGTTTAGGGCGAGCAATCGCTTCGGTGGCGCAGGCGCTTCCGTCACAGCCCACAAACAGAACCGCATTCGCAATGCCGCAAAAATCTATTTGCTTACCCACCGTGAATTCAAGGCTCACTTTTGCCGATTCGATGTAATGGCCCTAAGCCACGACAAGCAGACAAATGAGATTGACGTTAACTGGATTAAGGCCGCCTTTGTGTAGTCATTGCCGTCTTAGCATTACGATCTGATCAACGCAGCCATTTTAACAGGAGCTCGCCAGCATATTTCGCAAGGAGATGTCATCTATGAAGACTTCCTGTCACTGCAATTTACCCTAACAGTGAAACGAGTATCGGCCGATAACTACGGAATCGATATTGGAGAATGCAAGATGGACTTACATCACAGAGTGGCTCAACATTTCGCTGAAAGCATCGAGACGAAAATGCGGTCAGCCGAGACTATGGGACCATCAATACACCGCGCGGCAGAGGCTATGCTTGAATGTTTGCTCGCAGGGGGGAAAATCCTGAGCTGCGGTAATGGCGGATCGGCTGGGGATGCTCAGCACTTTTCGGCGGAGCTTTTGAACCGTTTTGAAAAAGAAAGACCGGGGTTGCCTGCCATCGCTATCAGCACAGACACCTCGACGCTCACGGCCATCGCCAACGATTATGATTTTAATGAGATATTCTCAAAGCAAGTGAGTGCTCTCGGTAATGCGGGCGACGTTCTTCTGGCCATCTCTACTAGTGGTAATTCGAAAAACGTGTTGGCCGCCATCGAAGCGGCGCATGAGCGAGGAATGAAAGTCGTGGCAATGACGGGACGCGATGGCGGCACAATCGCAGCGGCATTGGGTGTTGATGACACCGAAATCCGTGTTCCCTCGGAGCGCACAGCACGAATTCAAGAAGTGCATCTGGTTGTAATCCACTGCTTATGCGATTTAATCGACACACATTTATTCGGAGGAGAAACAGCATGATTTTTAGTATTACCTCGATTTTTTACCGCGCGTTTGCGATCGTCCTGCTTCTGTCTCTGTTGGCAAGTTGCACAACGGTGTTAGTCCGGACGACCGGTGCTGAGGGCATTCAGGAAGATCCAACCGAACGCACCGCCGGCGCCGTGGTTGAGGATCAATCGATCGAAACCAAGGTAATTGTTAATCTCAAGAAACTCGAGCCGGAGCTTAAAAAAGCGAATATCGACGTTATTAGTCACAACGGTGTCGTGCTCTTGGTTGGGCAGGTTGCCTCTGAGGCACTGAAAACACGAGCGACTCAAATAACGAGCGAGTCGAGTGCGAAAATCAAGCGCATTCACAATGAGCTTGAGGTAGCAGGCAAAACAAGCCTTCTCGCGCGCAGCAATGACAATTGGGTCGCGACAAAAGTGCGAACGCTGATGCTTGCAAACAGCAGCGTGCCGTCGGGTCAGATCAGAGTCATAACAGAAAACGGCGCGGTGTTTCTGATGGGCTTAGTCACGCAAGCTGATGCAGACGCGGCCGCAGACCTTGCTCGAAACGTCTCCGGCGTCACTCGCGTTGTGAAGGTTTTCGAGTATCTTAATTAGTGCTATTTGACTAATCGTAGGGCGGGTTTCTTACCGGAGCTCGCCTGGCTGCCGCTTTCGCTGCTCTCGCCACCTTCGCCACGCCCTGTCGGCGCTGGTGGTTCTGGTTCGGGAGATATTTCGGCCTTAAACATCATCCCCTCCCCGTTTTCCCGCGCGTAGATTCCCATCATAGCGCTCATAGGCACGAGCACTCGTCGGGAGATGCCGGCGAAGCGCCCAGTAAAGCTGACAGTGTGATCATCGATGAGGAGGTCTTGAACGGCGACAGGCGACACGTTGAGGACGATCTGACCGTCTTTCACGTGTTCTTGGGGTACCTCGACGCCGTCTATTAGCGCGTCAACGACCACATGTGGGGTGCAGCCGTTGTCGAGAATCCACTCATAGAGAGCTCTTACGAGGTAGGGCCGACTTGAAGTCATTGGGGTCGACATACCTTTCCTTGCTCTGATAGGGCACTTTTGGTTTAAGGAGAGGGTTTTATACCATCTCTTTTTCTTGCTCGGAAAGACTCATGATCACAGATTCGCGCTCGAAGAGGCGATCGCGATAATCGAGAAGAGGCTTTACGCCCTTCGTCTTCGGAAGCTCAATCCCCATTGCCGGAAGACGCCACAAAATCGGCATTACGCAGCAGTCGACAATGGTGAACTCGTCGCTCATGAAATAGGGCTTTTCGCCAAAAATCGCGGCGATCGACACGAGACTGTCGCGCAATTCTTTACGTGCCTTCTCAAGCTGGGCAGGCGTGCCATCCTTAGCCATGAGCTTATCGACTAAAGGGCACCAATCTTGCTTGATGCGATAAATCCACAGGCGGCTCATCGCGCGCGCCACTGGATAGACCGGGAACAAAGGAGGATGAGGGAATCGCTCGTCAAGATATTCCATCATGATGTCTGCTTCGTAGAGCACCAAATCCCTGTCAACGAGCGTAGGAAGCGAGTTGTAAGGATTGAGGCTCGCGAGATCCTCGGGCTTTTTTTCTGGATCTACATCGATTGTCTCAACTGTCACACCCTTTTCCGCCAACACGATGCGAACACGGTGGCTGTATTGGCTAGTGCCATCAGAGTAGAAAGTCATCGACGATCGTTTAGCAACCACACCCATAGTATTTCCTCTCAATCCTTAGATAGTAGACCTTGACTGCACCGCAGTCAGATCAATGATAGTCCTTGCTAAACTCTCGGCTCATGAAGAACACGAGAATGTAGAGTAGCCCGAGAAACGCTAAGACCCAAACGCCAATAGACTGGCGCTTGGCGCGGATAGGCTCGCCAATGTAGTAGAGAAAATTCACGAGATCTGCAACCGTCTCATCGAACTCAGCCGGCGTTAGACTACCAGTCCCTTCTACGTGGGTTAGGTCGCACTGCGTGGGGTCGCCAGTTCCGTGGTCGTCACAGACAACGTCACCCTGCAGGTTGTGCAGGGCATTGGGCATGCCGACGTTTGCAAAAAGCTTGTTGTTAGCACCCAGCGGACGCGACTCATCGTTATAGAACGATTTCATGTATGTGTATAGCCAATCGGGTGTGCGAACGCGCCCGATCAGTGTGAGATCTGGAGGCGCCGCACCAAACCAAACCTTGGAGTCTTCCTCGGCCATCGCGTTAGTCATCAGATCGCCAATCGATGATCCGTCGAAAATCATGTTCGCCTCGACCAACTCAGCGTCAAGCTCCAGGTCTTCGGCTGTGCGCGCATAGCGCGCATAACCAAGCTCATGACAGCCCGCACAATAGTTCATGTAGGTGCCCCAGCCACGCTGAAGTGAGCCCTTGTCCTCGAAACTTGTTTCGACATGCATAAGGTCTACATTGCTGGCCTCAGAGGCATGAGCGGTATTGGTAAGCATCAAGGGGATGACCACCATCGCCGCGATTAGCAGTAACGCACCGATAAGTTGAGGAATGCTAATGAAGCGACCTGTCACGCGCTCGGGCGGAGTTGCTGTCACTTCTGCACGCGTATACCAAGGCATCGCGAAGAAATAACCGAAATACACGAGCGTCATTATCTGAGCGAGAAGTGTCTTGGCTGGGCTGACGGATTGCGTACCAAGCACGCCTAGAATCAGGAACGCGACTACGAAAAGTAGGAGCGCAATGCGGCTAAACTTTCCTTTATAGCGCATTGATTTGACCGGACTCTTGTCAAGCCACGGCAGCACAAAGAGAATCGCAATCGCACCGAACATGACTAGCATGCCCCAGAATTTCGCATCGATTCCGAATAGTGGGTAGGTAACCGCACGCAGCATCGAGTAGAACGGGGTGTAATACCACACCGGTGGCACATGCTCTGGAGTTTTCAGTGAATCTGCTTCTTGGAAGTTAGCGATTTCTAGGAAATAGCCTCCCATTTCTGGCGCGAAGAATACGATCGCACAGAAGACGAACAAGAAGACGATGATGCCCCCTAGATCATGATACATCGTGTAATAAGGATGGAAAGGAACGCCGTCTAAGGGCACGCCATTCGCATCCTTGTTTTTCTTGATCTCGACGCCGTCAGGATTGTTCGAGCCAACCTCATGCAGTGCAAGAATGTGCAAGACGACTAAGGCAATTAATACGATCGGCAGTGCGACCACGTGAAGAGCGAAGAAACGATTCAGCGTAGCGCCCGAAATCAGATAATCGCCGCGCACCCACACCAAGAGGTCTTCACCGATGACGGGAATCGCGCCGGCTAGCGATACGATAACATTCGCGCCCCAGTATGACATTTGGCCCCAAGGCAACACATAGCCTAGGAACCCTTCCATCATTAAGACGAGATAAATCGCCATACCGAAGACCCAGATCAACTCGCGGGGTTTTTGGTATGAGCCATACATCATGCCGCGGAACATGTGGAGATAAACCACAGCAAAGAACGCAGACGCACCGGTTGAGTGCATGTAACGCAGCATCCAGCCATAGTCGACATCACGCATGATGTATTCGACGGAGGCAAATGCCGCTTCGGCACTCGCGGTATAATTCATTGTCAACCAGATGCCTGTCAGCAGCTGAATAACCAGCACAACCATCGACAGAACGCCGAAGAAGTACCAAAAATTGAAGTTTTTGGGAGCGTAGTATTCGCTCATGTGTTTCTTCCAAGCTGACACAATTGGCAGCCTGTCGTCTGTCCAGTCGCGGAGACCGACTAATGCACCCATTACGAGGCCGGGCTTGTTTGAATCGCTCATGCTACTGTCTCCTCGTCGATACCTATGATCAACACGTTGTCGTCCTCAAATGAATGCGGCGGCACTTCCATGTTGCGCGATGAAGGTGAACCGCTGTAAACACGTCCAGCGAGGTCGAATCGCGAACCGTGACAGGGGCAGAAGAATCCACCACGCCACTCTTCGTCGAAAGGCTGTGCCTTGAGTTCGATATGCGGAGTAGGTGAGCAGAAAAGGTGTGGGCAAAGGCCAACGAGAACCATTACGTCTGGGCGGCGCGCGCGGTATTCATTTTGCGCATAAGCGGGCTGCTCTGGCTCTTGCGAATCCGGATCGGCGAGGCGATCGGGGTCTTCGTTGAGTGCGGCGAGCAATGCCTCGCTGCGCTTCACAACAAAGATAGGACGCCCACGCCATGCAGGGATGGGTCCCAGCATTTCACCGTCTTGTAGACGACTAATATCGATGCGCACAGGAGCCCCTGCCGCACGCGCTTTGGCGCTTGGATTCCATGACCCCACGAAAGGCACCGCAGCGCCTACTACACCAGCGGCACCAACCGCTGTCGTCGAACCAACTAAGAACCGTCTACGGCCAACATTCGCACTGTTGTCAGTCACCGTTTTTCTCCTCGAGAGCTAGCTTTAAAAGAATGTATTCGCGCCCGCCACGAACTCTTTATTGACACGGCCGAAGCAGACTCCGTGCTAGCGTCAGGGCAGAAATGGGGCGAGTATTCTGTTGAATTGGATGCAGCGTCCATTGCGGGTTAGCAAACCGCCGCAATCATAGACAAAACCTGGGGTTATTTCAAGTCGACTATGACCGAATCCGTCAGTAGATGATTGAAATCAAAGTGGAAAAAATACTTTTCCGATGCAAAAAAAACGCCGAGATCGCGAACGATTTCGGCGTTTTTGCGCACAACCCTCGCGAGACGAAGGTTAGCGCTTTGAGAACTGAGGCTTCTTACGTGCCTTGCGCAAACCGACCTTCTTACGTTCAACTTCACGCGCGTCACGAGTAACGAAACCCGCCTTACGCAGAGTAGGCTTGAGCTCTTGGTCGTATTCCATCAGTGCACGAGTGATACCGTGTCGAATGGCGCCGGCTTGCCCGAAGCTACCACCACCGCGAACTGTGACATTGATATCGAATTTCTCGATCATTTCCACGAGCTCAAGAGGCTGACGAACTATCATTCGAGCTACTTCTCGGCCGAAGTATCCATCGAGCGGACGCTTGTTTACTGTAATAGCACCGCTGCCATTCTTGAGGTAAACCCTCGCAGTCGAGGTCTTACGACGACCAGTTCCGTAGTATTGCGTAGTAGACATAGAACTAAGCTAACCTCTTAAAATTGAACGGCTTGCGGCTGCTGGGCACCGTGAGGATGCTCGCTACCTGCGTAGACTTTTAATTTTTTGAACATGGCACGGCCGAGCGCATTCTTGGGCAGCATACCTTTAACTGCGTTTTGAATGACGCGCTCAGGCGCACGTTCGATGAGCTTTTCAAAAGAGATCGACTTCAGGCCACCGGGGTATCCCGAGTGAGCATGGTAGATCTTGTCTTTTGCTTTATTACCCGTAACCTTCACTTTTTCACAGTTGACGACAACGACGAAATCGCCTGTGTCGATGTGTGAAGTGAACTCTGGCTTGTGCTTCCCACGCAGGCGATGCGCTATCTCAGCCGCCATTCTGCCTAGTGTTTGGCCTTCCGCATCGACCAGGAGCCATGCCTGATCAACTTCATTTGTTTTTGCGCTGTAAGTCTTCATCGATTAATCATCGGTCTTTACTTTAAGGAGGGCGAATACTACCGGAGCAATTTAGATCTTTCAAGCGAATTTAAAAGGATTTCACCCTCTTCAGCCGCGATGTGCTGTCGCCAGATAGTCCAAGGACTGCATTTCCAATAATCGGGAGGCGCATCGCTCAAATTCGAAGCGTAATTGCGTTCCAACATAGAGCGCCACTATAGGGGCTACGGCCGACGCAATCAACTTAACTCTGCGATCGTAAAGCTCATCTATGAGGTTGATGAAGCGTCGGGCTTGATCATTGCGCGCGTCGTCGAACACGGGGATACCGGTAATAAGCATCGAATGGAAGAGCTTCGCGAGCTCGACGTAGTCGAAGGCGCTACGAGGCCCATCGCATAGCTCTGCGAACTCGAACCAGACGACATCATCGCCAACCCAGAGCGCGCGCAGTTCCCGCCCCAGAATTTCAATGCGGACGTCATTTGCCATGTGCGCCTCAGAGGGAACCAGCTCGTGCATGCTGGCAAGCATCGCCGCGCGCGCCTGCGCATCGTCCGGACAGTGATAAAGCGTTGCCTGTTCGAGGCTACGGAGCCGGTAATCGGTACCCGACTGGATTTCGATTACCTGCGTATGCGTCTTAAGCAGTGCGATAGCAGGCAGAAAACGTGCGCGCTGCAGCCCGTTCTTGTAAAGGCCATCGGGATCAATGTTTGACGTTGTAACCAGCACCACGCCGCGCTCAAATAATGCGCGTAAAAGCCCGGCTAGCAACATAGCATCGGCAATATCCTGCACAAAAAATTCATCGAAGCAGAGTAGCCTAGCCTCATTAGCAAGTTCATCGGCGACCTCGATAAGAGGGTTCTTATGGCCTTGCAACACGGCAAGCCTCTGGTGAACCTCTTGCATAAAGCGATGAAAATGCGTGCGCCGTTTTGGCACCGAATGGATTGAATCGTAAAAGAGATCCAAGAGATAGGTTTTGCCCCGCCCAACCCCGCCCCACAAGTACAAGCCTTTACAAGAGGCCTCGCTTTTTAGCCCTATCCTGCGCCTGAGCTGGCCGAGCAGACCGCTTTCTCGGCGAACCGCTAACTCTAATTCGGCAGATAGCCGTTCCAACGCGCTAACGATTCTCACCTGCTCTGCGTCTTCGCTAATTTTTCCCGCCGCAACATCGGCTCTATAACTTGCTAATAATCCAATTTTGGACACGAAACTTTGCTTCCTTGTTGCGAATCAGCGCGATGCTGCTTGATGATCGAGCGGCACCTCGCTTATTAAGCTGGCCCATTGGGCAGAGAATACTCGCCGGTAAAACTTAGAATATTTGAGAATTAGCTTATGCCCACGCGCGGCTCAACTGCTAAATCGCGCCTAGTTTTGCGCAAAATGAATTGTACGGCAGTGCGAGCCCACCATCTAGCCGTCCCTTCAATCTCATCACGCTTGTGGCTATACTTACTGCGCATACGAGGGCATTAGCAGAGCGATTTCGCGAGACCTGTCGTCGCCTTCCAACCTCCCCCAATCGAGGACCACTGAATGACCTGGATTATCGTAGCAAGCAGCCTCCTCGCGGGAGTTGTTATCGGTTTGCTCATCGGCGGAAAATTAAGCGCGAATCCGTCTCGAGTCAAAGAACTCGAAGCGCAGCTGCGTGATGCCAAGGAAACAGAGAGGCGCTATCGAGACAATGTCAGCGATCACTTTAGTATGACCGCTGACCTTGTGCATCACATGACGGAAAGCTATCGCGAAGTCTATGAACACCTCGCCAGCGGCGCGCAGGACCTATGCCCTGAGGACGTAGCTGGAAAGCTACTCCCTACGAAGAAGGATGCTGCCTTTAGCGACGAAGCATGTGAAGGCGAGATCGGCGCCCTTGTGCCACCGAAGGATTACGCCGCCAAAGCCACGCCTGATCAAAAAGGTGCGCTTTCAGAAGATTTCGGACTGGAAAAGCCAGCGCCTGCGGATGACTAATCCATGAGATAGTCCTCGGCGTCCAACCACGTTCTCAAACACGCGCGCGAAGCACTCAGAGTGCTCGCACGCCTACGCCTACGCGCACCCGAGCAATCAACAGGGTTACCCATGCAAGATTACACGCTAACGCATTTGAAACAACTCGAAGCAGAGAGCATTCATATCATCCGTGAAGTCGTAGCCGAATTCGACAACCCCGTGATGCTGTATTCGGTAGGCAAAGACTCCGCGGTCATGCTGCACCTTGCCCTCAAGGCGTTTTATCCTGGCAAGCCCCCCTTCCCTCTCCTCCATGTCGACACCACGTGGAAATTTCGCGAGATGATCGAGTTCAGGGACCGCCACGTCGCCAACCTAGGTCTCGAGTTGATAGTCCATACCAATCAGGAAGGCATTGCCGCAGGTGTTGGGCCTTTCACTCATGGCAGTGAAAAACACACTGACATCATGAAGACCCAAGCGCTAAAACAAGCGCTCAATAAGTACAAATTTGATGCGGCCTTCGGTGGCGCACGTCGCGATGAGGAGAAGTCACGCGCAAAAGAGCGCGTGTTCAGCTTCCGCGATTCAAATCATACTTGGGACCCCAAGAATCAGCGTCCCGAGCTTTGGAATATCTACAACAGCAAGATAAACAAGGGCGAGAGTATTCGTGTTTTCCCTTTGTCGAATTGGACAGAACTGGATATCTGGCAATATATCCATTTGAACAAAATCGAAATTCCGAATTTATATTTTGCAGCGCCGCGCCCTGTTGTAAATATTGATGGCATAGACATCATGGTCGACGACGACAGGATGCCAATCAGAGACGACCAGTCGATTGAAATAAAAAATGTTCGTTTCAGAACGCTAGGATGCTACCCGCTAACGGGCGCGGTTGATTCGAACGCGACAACGCTGCCAGAGATAATCCAAGAGATGCTCCTAGCCACGAGCTCGGAAAGACAAGGCAGGCTGATCGATAGCGATAAGGCAGGCTCGATGGAAGAGAAAAAGCGCAAAGGTTATTTCTGACCGCATTCTTTTAAGTCGCACACTTAAGTCACACACTATCATTCGTTCAACCGAGCCATCTTGCGGCCCATATTAATCGAACCAAGGCACATCATGTCCCACAGATCAGAACTCATTCAGTCCGATATAGATGCGTATCTTGCCCAACATGAACGCAAAGAATTGCTGCGTCTCCTTACTTGTGGCAGCGTCGACGATGGCAAGAGCACACTAATCGGACGCCTTCTTCATGACTCAAAAATGATCTACGAAGACCAACTCGCCGCGATCGAAAAAGACAGTGTCAAATCTGGAACAACGGGCGAACGCATCGATCTCGCCCTGCTTGTCGATGGACTTCAAGCGGAGCGCGAACAAGGTATTACAATCGATGTTGCCTATCGCTATTTTTCAACCGCGAAACGAAAATTTATTATTGCCGATACACCCGGTCACGAACAGTATACGCGCAACATGGCGACGGGCGCGTCGACCTGTGACCTAGCTATCATCCTGATCGATGCTCGGCACGGCGTCCAAACTCAGACACGCAGGCATAGTTACATTGCTTCGCTACTCGGCATTAAACAGCTGATTGTTGCAGTGAACAAAATGGATCTTGTAGACTACAGCGAAACTAGGTTCGACGAGATTACGGCAGACTATAAGGCGTTCAGCGAAAGCCTGCCCGCGGCGGAGTTTCATTTTATCCCGCTATCAGCGCTCGAGGGCGACAATGTCGTCGAATTTAGCAAGAACATGCCTTGGTTCTCCGGCACGCCGCTGATGACGTTATTGGAACAGATTCCGATTAATGCCAGCCGCAATCTCGTCGACTTCCGCTTCCCAGTTCAATACGTCAATCGACCCAATCTTAATTTTCGAGGCTATTGCGGCACGGTGGCCTCTGGCGTAATCCGCAAGGGCGATTCGATTACGGCATTGCCCTCAGGGAAAAGCAGTCGAGTTAAGTCCATCGTCACCTATGACGAGGAGATTGAGACTGCCTTCGCGCCTATGGCTATCACGCTTACGCTTGAAAATGAGATCGACATCAGCCGCGGGGATATGCTCGTTCACAGCGACAACAAACCAGGTTCTGCATCGACTTTTCAGGCAGACCTCGTATGGATGGCCGATGCCCAGATGCGCCCAGGGATTGATTACGACCTTAAAATAGGCAGCAAGACTACGGGAGCGCGGATCAAAACGCTGCAGAGCCTGGTGGATATTAATACGCTCAAACGAAGCCCTGCTCCCAGCCTCAAGTTAAATGAGATTGGCCGCGTTGAAATCCAAACCGAACACTCGCTCTGTTTTGACGACTATCAACAGAACCGTGCAACTGGCAGTTTCATTCTCATCGATCGGATGAGTAATGTAACCGTTGGCGCCGGTATGATTTCTTACGAGACAGATAGCGCTCGACCGCAGAGCACCCATGGGCACGGAAGTTATGTCACGCCAGACGAGCGCGCCGCCCGCTTCGGCCAACAGCCCGTAACACTGCTGTTTATTGGACTGTCAGGCTCTGGGAAAACCACCCTCGCGCATGCCGTAGAACGTGAACTCTTCGAAAAGGGTCACGCGAGCGCTGTGCTCGATGGCAAGAATATGCGTCAAGGCATAAGCAGCGACCTTGATCATAGCTCACAAGGCCGGGCTGAAAACTTGATCAGGAGCGCACACGTCGCTCAGTTTTTGAACGACTCAGGCTTAATTTGCTGCGCCGCGTTCGTGGCGCCGACCCGCGCCTCTCGCGAACGCGCAGCGAACATTATAGGGCCGGGCAACTGCCTGATTGTCTATCTGAATCCCCCATTGGCGATATGCCAACAGCGCGACCCAAGCGGACTCTACTCGGCATCTTCTGCCGACGTTCCCGGCGTCTCATTTGACTATGAGGCGCCAACTGACGTCGCTCTCGAGTTAGATACGTCGGCGCTGCCACTACGCGACTGTGTTGATCAAGTGATGCGCCTTCTCAGCGATCATGGTGCCCTGTGACGCTACACCGGATTATCGATATCAATGAACTGATGCGATAAATCGAATTTCTCTGCCAGTAATTCCCCGAGCGCTTGGACGCCATAGCGCTCGGTGGCATGGTGACCTGCGCTTATGAAGTGCACGCCAGATTCACGGGCAATGTGCACCGTCGGCTCAGAAACCTCGCCCGTCAGATAAGCATCGACCCCAGAGCTTACTGCCAGCTCTATAGAACTCTGCGCGGCGCCCGTGCACCAGGCGATTGTCTCGATATGAGAGACGCCTCCCTCGCTCAGAGTCGCCTCAATGATGAGCGGGTCTCTCCCCAGGCAGTCACTTATGTGGACGGCGAGCTCAGCGCACGCCATCGGCTTGGGCAGGCGACCGATGAGACCTATCGGATGGTTGCTGTGCCTCCCCATCTCTCCGGTCTGCACTAATCCAAGTCGTTTGCCGAGCTGCACGTTGTTGCCCAGCTCAGCATGCGCATCGAGCGGCAAATGATACGCGAGCAGGCTAATTTGATTGTTCAGTAGCAGCTCGATACGTTTGCGCTTTATGCCAACAATCGACTGCTCCTCACCTCGCCAAAAATACCCATGATGAACAAGGATAGCATCAGCGTCTACCTCGATCGCAGCCTCGATAAGCGCCTTACTCGCAGTTACCCCGCTTACTATCCTCTCAACACTCGGCCTGCCTTCAACCTGCAGCCCATTGGGGGCATAGTCTTTAAACTGCTCGACACGCAGCAGTGAATTGATCGCTGATTGCAACTCTGTAAGGCTTACCGCCATGAACCTGTCCTCTGGTAGACTATATCTTTGTATGCAGACGCATTGCCTATTGGCACTGCGCGGAAGATGATAGCAATAAAAGCTAGGGCAGACCTCCCACAGTGAAACCGAGCAAAAATTCAGCGACACATCGCCTTATCGCCACGCTTCGCTTTCTCGCATGGCCGATCGCTTGCGGGTTACTCTTAGCGATTGTAATCGTGCAGTACAATCAACTCGCACAGCTGCTCAGCGGCGATCTGGCGCGCACTCCAGAGGCAGATACCTCTTCGACGAGTTTTGCCGATATCATCGCCCGCGCTTCGCCCGCAGTGGTTAGTATCAATGCAACAAGTGTTAACGTCGGCTCGGTAGAGCGTGCCTCGCCAGACAAACTCAACCTTTACCTCGAGGAGCGCGCAAGTCTTGGCTCGGGGGTTATTATCAGCGCGGACGGTTATATCCTTACCAATCTTCATGTCGTAGACACGCTGTTCGATGCCTTCAATGCACAGGTAACTCTCGTCGACGGGCGCCAGACACCTGCAACCGTCATCGCATGGGATGAAGGCAACGATCTCGCTGTGCTGCACATAAACATGGACGGCCTCACCCCTATTTCCCGCGGCGACGACAGCGAACTCCGCGTTGGCGACATCGTTTTTGCTATCGGCTATCCGCGCAACGTCGGGCAGTCTGTCTCACAGGGTATTGTTAGCGCGGTCAGGCGCGGGACGGATAACGCGCTCGAACGCATACAGACCGACGCGGCGATAAACCCCGGCAATTCGGGCGGCGCATTAATCAATGCGAAGGGGGAGCTGGTCGGCTTGAATTCATCCATCCTGTCTGAGTCGGGCAACTTTGAAGGCATTGGCTTTGCAACGCCCGCCTCCCTCGCTGTGACTGCACTCGAGGAAATGGTCGCACAGGCAATTGAAGGCAACGCCGGCTATCTGGGCGTCATTACAGGTGAGGCGTTAGGCCCCCGGTCGAGCGAACTATTCTTCGGCATTGATTCGGTGAGAGGAATGCTTGTGGAAAGCGTCGACGAAGGTGGCGCTGCGATGCGCGCGGGAATTTTACCCGGTGACGTCATTACGCGAGTACAGGGCACCAAAGTCGTCGATGGCGGCAACATTATGGCTGAAGTGCGCAACAAAAAGCCGGGGGATACGATCGAGGTCGAAGTCTACCGCAACGGCCAGACGCTTTCCCTTCCGACAACGCTCGGTTTCGGCCAAGCGATTATCATTGAGCCTTAATACGCAGCCTTAGAGGCTATAGCTAGGATTTAATCTGTCGGTACTCGGCGGACAACGCATGCGCTTGGAGACGCTCATTGCGCGCGAGTTCACCCGCAGTTTTCGCCAACCGGCTTGCTCCCTCTTTCGTGCTAAATATTATCGAGCTGCGCTTTTGAAAGTCGTAGACGCCGAGTGCGGAAAAGAATCGCGCAGTGCCCGAAGTTGGCAATACGTGGCTTGGCCCTGCACAGTAGTCGCCCAGCGCTTCGGCACTGTAGCGCCCCATGAATATGGCGCCCGCGTGATTAATCTTTTCGAGAAGCGCTTCGGGGTCGGCAATAGAAAGCTCTAAATGCTCGGGGGCAATCGCGTCACTTACCCTAGCTGCCTCTTCGAGGTTCTTGGCAAGGATAAATAGCCCACGATTCGCCATCGACTTTTCGATAATCTCGCGTCTCTCCATCGCAGGCAGGAGCCTCTCGATACTTTCCCTTACTTGATCAAGGTAACCTGCGTCGGTTGCGATGAGTATCGACTGTGCCTGCTCATCGTGCTCGGCTTGCGAGAAAAGATCCATCGCTATCCAATCGGGATTCGTTTGACCGTCGCATATAATGGTTAATTCTGACGGCCCGGCGATCATGTCGATTCCTACTTCGCCGAATACCAATCGCTTAGCGACAGTCACATAAATATTGCCGGGACCCGTGATTTTGTCGACCTTGGGAATACTCTCAGTGCCGTAGGCCAATGCTGCAACTGCCTGCGCACCACCAATGGTGTAAAGCTCGGTGACGCCGGCGAGGGCCGCGGCGGCGAACACGAGCTTCCCGGCTTCGCCGTAGGCGGTGGGTACGGTCGCGATAATTTGTTCAACCCCCGCAACCTGCGCCGGGATGGCGAGCATGAGTATTGACGAAGGATAGTTCGCCTTGCCGCCGGGGGCATAGACGCCAACTCGCTGCAGCGGACTCACTTTCTGGCCAAGCAGCGAGCCATCCTCCTCGCGATATTGCCACGATTCCTGCTTCTGCCTCTCGTGGTACTCACGAATGCGGTTAGCGGCGATTTCCAGCGCCTCGCGCTGTGCTGTATCGAGACTGTCTAACGACGCCTGCATCTGCTCTCGCGTCACCTTCAAGTCCGCCATCGATTGCGCAGCGAAACCGTCGAACTGGTTTGTGTACTCGAGAACGGCGGCGTCTCCCCTTGCCCTAACCTTGGAAAGAATCTCGCTAACTGTCGCCGTTACAGCATCTGCCACAATCATCTCTCGTTTAAGATGCGCTTTCAGTTCGGCATCGAAATCGGCACTCGCACTATCTAGCTGCTTTATTGAGAGCTTCAGCGCGTTCTTAGAGAGCTTTGGCGTGTTTGTAGAAAGCTTGGACGTGGCCATAGCTGTTTCCTTTAACGTAATGCTTTTTTAGTCGATCTTAAGACGCGCGCTTGGCGACGGCGGCGGATAATTTTTCGAGTATCTCGCGAATCGCCGCATTTTTGATTTTCATCGACGCTTTGTTCACGATTACCCGTGAAGTCACATGAGCGATGAATTCTTTTGCCTCGAGCCCATTCGCAGTCAAGGTCTTACCGGTATCGACTATATCGACAATAGCGTCGGCCAAACCCATAGAGGGAGCTAGTTCTAGCGCGCCGTTGAGCTTGATAAGTTCAATCTGAACGCCCTGCTCGGCGAAATAGCGTTTGGCGATGTTAACGAATTTAGTCGCGACTCTTAAGCGACCAGCGGGCGTAGGCCTGCCGATGGGTTCTGCTGTCATTAAACGGCAGCGAGCGATGTCTAGATCAAGCGGCTCATAGAAGGCTTCGTCTCCGTATTCGAGCAAAAGATCCTTCCCGACCACGCCGATATCTGCACTGCCAAATTCTACATACGTTGGTACGTCTGATCCTCGAATCACCATAAGTTTGACGTGAGCAAGATTGGTATCAAAAATCAGCTTTCGGCTGGACGAAATGTCTTCGGCAGGGACGATGTCGGCCTGCGCGAGTAACGGCAACACTTCGTCCAGAATGCGCCCCTTGGTCAGTGCAATGACGAGATTTGGCTTACTCATAAATCGACTCTCTTTTTCCTACCGCGATTTTCCTGATGTTTTTTCTACGAGGGGATTCTGCGTATTTTGGCACCAAGCAGCTGCAGCTTCTCTTCGATGCATTCGTAACCCCGGTCAATATGGTAAATGCGATCGACTATCGTCTCGCCCGAGGCTACTAATCCGGCAATGATCAAGCTGGCAGAGGCACGGAGATCGGTCGCCATAACGGGCGCACCTTTAAGCGTCTCGGCCCCTTCTACAATCACAGTATTGCCTTCGACCTTTATGAGTGCCCCCATTCGATTCATTTCGTGCACGTGCATGAAGCGATTCTCGAACACCGTTTCAGTGATGGAACCGGTGCCGGAGGCGATGGAGTTGAGCGCGGTGAACTGGGCTTGCATATCGGTCGGGAACGCAGGGTAAGGCGCCGTTCGCAGCGACACAGCCTTAGGCTGTTGGTTATGCATGTCGAGCGAAATCCAATCTTCACCGACCTTTATATCAGCACCCGCTTGCTCAAGTTTTAAGAGCACCGCTTCGAGAATGTCTGGACGCGTGTCTTTCACTTTTATTTTGCCCCGCGTCGCGGCAGCGGCTATTAAATAAGTGCCAGTTTCGATTCGGTCGGGCATCACCGAGTAAGTACAGCCATGCAGATCGGATACGCCGTTGATAACGATCGTGTCAGTCCCGTGTCCACTGATGTCAGCGCCCATCGCAATGAGGCAGAGTGCAAGGTCAACGACCTCGGGCTCGCGTGCCGCATTCTCGATAATGGTCTGTCCGTCTGCGAGGCAGGCGGCCATCATGACATTCTCCGTGCCGGTCACCGTCACCATATCCATGAAAATATGTGCGCCTTTCAAGCGATCTTTAACAGAGGCCTTGATGTAGCCGTCTTCGACAACAATGTCCGCGCCCATCGCCTCGAGCGCGGTTATGTGCAGATTGACCGGGCGGCTACCTATCGCACAGCCACCTGGCAAGGCGACTTCTGCGCGCTTGTGCTTAGCGAGCAAAGGACCCAGTACCAAAATTGACGCGCGCATCGTCTTAACGAGTTCGTAGGGCGCGCTCAGATCAGTGATAGTGCTGCTATCGACCTCGACATTGAGCTTTTCATCAATAACAGGCTGAACGCCCATGCAGCCGAGCAGTTCGAGCATCGTGGTAATGTCGAATAAATGCGGCAGGTTGCAAATTGTTACCTTATCCGAGGTGAGCAATGTCGCAGCGAGAATTGGCAAGGCAGAGTTTTTAGCACCAGCGATGCGAATCTCACCTTCGAGGCGAACACCGCCTTCAATTATTAACTTATCCATAGGGTTAGCTCTGGTTTGCCTGCGATTTGCAGTCCGAAAATTGAGTCGAGGACTCTCACCATCGACGGTAGATTGAGTTGAATCAGACTCGCGCGAGAGGGCCCAAGCCGAGGGACATCAGGCATCACTTGGGGCAGAGAGCCTCATGGTCACTGCGTGAATCGCGCCTGAGCTAATGTGTTCATTCAGGACTTTGTAAATCGTCTGCTGCCGCTTTACCGCGTTAAGACCTTCGAAAATATCGCCCATCGCCGTGACGAGATATTTACCACCCTCACCCTGAACATCGACTTCAGTCCCGGGCAGCGCCGCAGCTAGTATTTCTTGAATTGTGCTCGCTTCCACGTAGTTGCTCTCCGTTTTTTGCCTAGCTTTTCTGAGGATTGTTGCTAGCGCCAATTATCCAGAACTGCATCGATGTCATTGTCGTGTTCAGTCATCAATGCCGAAAATTGTGAATAATACTGCCTACCGAGGTTAATTCCGGCAAGGCTTAGGTTCTTCAGTTTCCACGTATCTTCGTCGGTAATAAACATCTGATAACGCAACTGCAGGTTGATATCACCGCGCAGTTCCATACTCACAACCGTATCGGCTCGCGGATCGTCCGAGGGATTGGGATTAGGCAGGAAGACGAGCTCCTCGCCGTTATAGGACACTAGTGATGCCCCATAGAATCGAGTAAGCGTGGTTCTTAAAATGGTAGCGAAGCGCTGCGTTTGCTCAGGCGTTGCGTCGGCGGCATAGCGAGCCATCACGACGTTCGCGACCGCGGTGAAATCGACAAAACTTTCGAGGTCAGCTTCAATCGCGGCGAAATAACTTTCTCTGTCATTCAGAAATAACGCCTTCGACTCAAGCGCCGTAGCCAGGAGTGTATTAACTCCAAGTTCAGCGGTCTCGACTGCTGAAAGTCCCTGCGCATTTGCACGCCCGTTGGCGAGCTGAAGACAGAGAGTGACGACTAGCATAGCCCCTAGAAAAAGACGATTCTGGCGAAGCGGAGAGAAGCGTGATTGGAAGGCGTTTATGCGAACGCTTGCTTGCTGCATGACTTGCTCCTTGAATAGAGTGCGCTGACTAGGCTTTGAGTGTTTTAACGAAGGCGCAGTTTACCTCATCTGCCGGTGGCATTAAATTATTACTTGCAAAGCCTCCCGATCCCCCTTCTAATTGCGCGCTAACCCTTCTCACAAGTACACCGCGCTATGCTCGTAAATTCAGTCGTTATCGCCCTCGGCTTTGTTGGCCTTATCTGGGGAGCCGATAAGTTCGTGTTCGGCGCGTCTGCTCTCGCGCGGAATGCCGGCGTCTCCCCGCTGCTGATCGGACTTACGATTGTTGCCTTCGGGACCTCAGCCCCCGAAATATTCTCCTCGGCAGTGTCTGCGCTCGAAGATAAGCCCGAGCTCGCCATAGGCAATGCGTTCGGGTCTAATTTGTTTAATATCGGTGTCGCACTTGGAGTTGCGGCAATCCTGCGCCCATTGACTCCACCAAAGTCTTTGATAAAAAAGGAGCTTCCTGCTCTCATCCTCGTCACCCTTGTCACGGGCGCGCTTCTCTTCGATCTCTTTATTGGACTCTTCGACGCATTAGTACTTATCGCATTGAGCCTATTCCTTGGCTACAAACTCTTGCGCAAGAAAAAAGCCTCGGAAGGCGTCAGTGATGTCGCGCCGAACGAAAGTGACGATATGGGGGAAAGTGAGCCCGAAACCCGAACCTGGCAGGCGGTTGCTTACATGCTACTCGGCCTCATATTACTCATAGTCAGCGCCGAAGCACTCGTCGCTTCGGCTAGCGCTATCGCGGAGGAACTCGGTGTTTCAGAGGCCATAATTGGCCTAACGATCGTGGCGCTCGGCACGAGCCTGCCTGAACTCGCCGCCTCGATCACCTGCGTACTAAAAGGCCATTACGATCTCGCCATCGGCAATATTTTGGGTTCAAATATTATCAACCTGCTCGCCGTGCTCCCGTTCCCCGGGCTTCTTAGCCCTGGCTTAATCCAAGCCCCTCTTCTGTTCAGAGATTTTGCCGCAGTGACATTACTCACGCTCCTATTGGCCGCGTTCTGCTACTATGCAGTGACGCGAGGGAAGCAGCTCGGCCGATTGAGTGGTGTCATTTTCTTGTCTATTTATTGCGGTTGGTTTACGGTAATGCTGGTTAACGCGTAATCGCTAACAGCCTAAACTCAATCAGGTTTTGCCCAACAGACTCGATGGCTGTGTGCGCGTTAGACTGCGCACAGCTAGCAAAGGTTACTCGTCATGGACGTCGCTCAAATTCCCCCTCGTTCTGTGCTGATTGCATCAGCGAGAAAGACGCTAAAAATCGAACTAGATGCCGTCGCTTCACTGTCGGATCGCATCGATGAGTCCTTCGCACGCGCCTGCGAAATCATCCTTAAGTCGAGCGGCCGCGTCGTCGTAATCGGGATGGGTAAGTCTGGACATATCGGTCGCAAAATAGCAGCAACTCTGGCAAGCACCGGCACCACCGCCATGTTCGTCCACCCAGCCGAGGCGAGTCACGGTGACATCGGCATGATCGCCTCAAACGATGTTGTTTTGGCGCTGTCGAACTCGGGATCGACTGAGGAAATCGTCGGCCTCCTTCCTATACTCAAACGCAAAGCAGTGCCATTGATCAGCCTAACCGGCAATCCGCGTTCGGAGCTTGCCCTCGCTGCGGAGGCGAATCTCGACGGCGAGGTCTCTGAGGAAGCCTGCCCTCTCGGTCTGGCGCCGACGTCGAGCACGACAGCTGCGCTGGTATTGGGCGATGCACTGGCGATGGCGCTTCTTGAGGCGCGGGGATTCACTCGGGAGGATTTCGCTTTCTCCCATCCCGGAGGCAACCTTGGTCGACGCCTGCTCGTTCGCGTGCGAGATGTCATGCATCAAGGAGAGGAGCTCCCGCGAGTGAAACAAGGCACGGCACTGAGTGCTGCGCTTATCGAGATGAGCGGCAAGGGGTTCGGGCTTACCACGATCACAGACGCGGCCGGTGATATCGTAGGTGTCTTTAGTGACGGAGATCTACGACGGGCGCTCGATTCGGGAGTCGATATTCATAAGACGCGCGTAGACGAGGTGATGTCGGCGCGGTATCACACAATCGATTCCGCATCGCTCGCAGCGGAAGCAGCGCGCAAAATGCAGGAGGCAAGCGTCTACGTTCTCGTCGTCTCGGACAGCCCCGGCAAACTAAGTGGAATTATTAAAATGCACGACCTTTTGCGCGCCAATGTCATCTAGTAATGCAGTTGGCTAGGCTTGGCCAGGCGAAAATGACGAGAGTGGCGAGAGAAGTGAGAGCGGCCAAGCTAGAGAGGCTCAAGGAATAGCGCATGCAAGCAAACAACAACAGGCTAACCGGCGGCATTGCCGAACTAGAGACGCGGGCGAGCGCGGTGTCACTACTCCTGCTCGATGTCGACGGGGTTTTGACCGACGGCCGGCTGTATTTCTCAAACTCCGGCGAAGAAATGAAAACCTTCCATACCCTTGACGGCCAGGGAATCAGGTTTGCTCTGGAGGCAGGCATTGGCGTTGGTATTATTACCGGAAGAGAATCGGCACTGGTAAGCCAGCGCTGCAAAGACCTAGGGATTAACATCGTCTACCAAGGGGTTGGCGACAAATCCCTCGTGCTCGACCAGATTTGCGCAGAGAAAAAGTTAGCCGCAGCGTCGATAGCCTATGTTGGCGACGATGCACCTGATGTCCCAGTGCTTATGCGGGTGGGCTTGGCCGCGAGCGTACCTGCGGGGCATCGCTGTGCGCTCGATGCCGCTCATGTGATCTCCGATGCGCAGGGAGGAAGCGGCGCCGTTCGCGAGATCATCGACTTTATTTTGGCAAGCCAGAACAAACTTACCTACTGATGACTAACCGCCCTCGCATTCTCGCCTTATTTATTCCCACACTGATTGCAGTCGGTCTTTTTTTTACGCTCAATTGGGCCGACAATTTTTCTGCAAGAGAGGCGCAATACGCTGGAATGGACGACGACATGCAGCCCGCTCAGTTGCTCGATGCTCACGCGCAGGGACCCGTTCAGGCATACTCCCAGGGGCTTGAGACGGTGATTTTCGACTCAACGGGTAATTTGCAGTATACCCTTCGCGCCGAGCGTCAAACGCAGTTCGAAAACCGCACTAGCCTCCTAACGCAGCCTCAAATCACTCTTTTCGACGCCGGCAGACCAAACTGGCACATCAGTGCCGATTACGGCAGACTCGAGCGACAGCAAGGGATTCGCGGCGATGCCACAGGCGGCGATCGAGAAGATGACGAGCTGATCACGTTCATCGACAATGCGCGTGTTGATGCGGCGGTCGCTAACTCCTCGACACTGTCATTACAGTCATCAGAATTTAGTCTAATCCCAAACAGCGAAACACTCCGCAGCGATAAAGCTGTAAAGATTGTAGAGAAAGGGGTTAGTCAAACTGCCGTAGGCTTCGAGGCGGATTTAGCCAACGAGGCGTTGTACTTCAATAAAGAAATAAGAGGAACCTATGAGCCAGCTCGCTAATGCGCCGAGTAAAGCAGCACAGGGACTAGTCTCGTTGCTACTCGGTATCACCGCATTACTCTTTAGCCCGAGCGCCGTCTCCCTTGCAACAGACAAAGAGGAGAAGGTGACCTGGGAGGCGGCCGGCAATTCAACCATGACGGTCGAAAATGGACTACGAACATTAACGCTCGAAGAAGCCGTTATTGTGACGCAAGGAAGCCTGCGAATCACTGGCGACAGAGCAATTTTTGAATACTTAGTCGACAGCAACGAACTCAGCCGCATTACTGTCTACGGCTCGCCTGTGAGCTATAGTCAACAGCTCTCAACCGACGGCGAGGACGTCGCGGGAACGAGCAGAGAGCTACGCCTCTATACCGATGAAATTACGGCCCAAAGCGTCATCGAACTTATTGGCGACGCCGCGATAACCTCGCCCGACTCCACAATGAATTGCGCCGCTATTACTTACCTCGTCGACCTAGACCTGATTCGCGAAGCAAAAGGTCCATGCAGCGGCAGCCTCAGCAACACGCCGCAACAGGATACGCAATAATGCTCCGAGCCAACCACCTTGCTAAGTCCTATAAACAGCGCCAGGTTGTAAAGGACGTCAGCCTTGAAATCCAGCGAGGCGAGATTGTTGGCTTGCTAGGGCCGAACGGCGCTGGAAAAACGACCTGTTTTTATATGCTCGTAGGCTTAGTTTCCGCTGATGCTGGCGATGTCACTATCGATAGCGTCGATGTCACGAGCCTTCCAATCCACCGTCGGGCTCGCCACGGACTTGCCTACTTGCCGCAGGACTCATCCATTTTTCAAACCTTAAGCGTTGAGGACAATATACTCGCGATCCTCCAAACCCGCAGTGATCTTGATACGAAGGCACGCACTCAAAAACTCGATGCGCTTCTCGATGAGTTTAATATTCAGCATATCCGGCACAGCCTTGGTCGCAGCCTCTCGGGCGGAGAACGCAGACGGACTGAAATCGCTCGCACCCTCGCGACGGACCCCAGTTATATACTTCTAGACGAACCTTTCGCCGGCGTCGATCCTATTTCGGTTAACGACATCAAACAGATTATCGAACACCTCCGCGCACGCGGAATCGGAATCCTGTTGACCGACCATAACGTGAGAGAAACACTCGATATTTGCGCCAAGGCCTATATCGTCAGCGAGGGCCGAATTATCGCCGAGGGCAACTCTGAGGCCATCCTTTCGAACAGCACTGTTCGCGAGGTTTACCTTGGCGACAACTTTCGACTTTAGCGCGCCAGCAAGTGTACGGCGAGGCTCGACAATTTCATCCCGCAATACTATGCGAAAGAGGCATAGTTCTTGCTATACTCAACCCCTTCAGACGCGACTCACGCCTTGATGCGCGGCATAAAAGGCTGCTCGCAAAAACAAGCAGCCTCGGCTCATCTCGAGACGTATAGCCGATCGGAATTCAACTCGACGCCATACCGACAGCAGTAGTATGAAAATATCGCTCCAGCTCAAGCTTGGCCAATCCCTCAGCATGACGCCGCAGTTACAGCAGGCGATCAAGCTTCTTCAACTATCGACACTCGACCTACAACAAGAAATTTCTCAAGCACTCGAATCAAATCCGATGCTCGAATTGATCGAGCACGACGATGCAGACGGCGATTCAGAGCGCGAAGCATCCGAGTACGAAATCCTCAAGGACGATCAGGGAAGCGCCAGTGGGTCGGGGGAGCCGGAATATCAGGCAGAGCGTCAATCGAAGTCCGATGCAGAGGAGCAGGACGGGAATCAGACAGAAGGCGACTGGGGCGAAAACATCCCAACCGAGCTGAGCACGGACTCGCAATGGGAGGACACCTACCAAGGCAGCGGAAGCAGCGGCTTCGAAGGCGAGAGTGAAAGCATCGAAGCGCGAAGCTCGGCTGAGGAGACACTCCAAGACCATCTCCTTTGGCAGCTAAACTTGAGCCACCTCTCCGATCGGGACAAGCTGATCGCCGAGGCGATTATCGATTCGATCGCACCGAATGGGCGCCTCAGCTCAGAGATCGAAGACTTAGTCCAAGGCTTCGACCCCGAAGACGAAATCGAAGAAGACGAAGTCATCGCCGTGCTCCACAGGATCCAACATTTTGATCCGGTTGGCGTTGGGTATAGATCACTTTCCGAGTGCCTTCTCATTCAGCTGAATCTACTCGACAATGCGGACCCCGCGCTTGCTTGGGCGAAACTTATCATTCGCGACTACATCGATTTATTAGGGGTAAGGGACTACGCACAGCTGATGCGCAGAACTCGGCTAAAAGAGGCTGAACTAAGCGCGGCTATCCGCTTGATCGAAGGTCTAAACCCACAGCCAGGCGCCGATATCGCGCCGTCAACCACAACCTACGTTGTGCCCGACGTGATAGTGAGCAAAGACCTCGCAACGCAGTCTTGGCGTGTAGAACTCAATCCCGATGTCGCACCGAAACTAAGGATTAACGCGGACTATGCAGCGCTTGTTCAGCGGGGCAATTCGAGTGCCGACAACACCTATCTAAGAGACAATCTCCAAGAGGCACGGTGGTTTCTAAAAAGTCTACAAAGCCGCAACGACACCCTCATGAAAGTTGCGACGCGGATCGTAGAGCACCAAATTGGCTTTTTGGAGCATGGCGAGGAAGCGATGAAGCCGCTCGTACTTCACGATATCGCCGAAGCGGTGGAAATGCATGAATCAACAATCTCTCGCGTGACCACGCAAAAGTATATGCATACGCCTCGAGGTATTTTTGAGCTTAAGTACTTCTTCTCAAGCCACGTCTCTACCGCTGGCGGAGGCGAATGCTCATCGACCGCCATTCGTGCAATTATTCGCAAACTTGTCGCGGCGGAAAATACCCGAAAGCCCCTGAGTGATAGTAAAATAGCAGACCTGTTGCAGGAGCAAGGGATCAATGTGGCACGGCGTACAATCGCGAAATACCGAGAGGGGCTCAATATTCCTCCTTCGAACGAACGCAAACGATTAACCGCAGACTAGTAACAGTCCGGTTGCCGAATTAAGTGCCAGTCTGAGGCAACACCCCTCACAGCGACACCATTCGCTGCAACAAAGACGAAAATACAGTAACGAGACGAAGAGAGTAGTTAATAGATGCATCTAGAGGAAATTCTTAGCCCCAGCCTTTGTCGAAGCAAAGTTGAGGGGGTAAGCAAAAAACGCGTGATCGGCATCATGAGCAGCCTTATTGCTGATCAGATCGATGGGGTCGACGAAGACGATGTATTCGAAGCGCTTATGAGCCGAGAACAACTCGGCTCGACAGGGTTAGGCAATGGCATAGCCATTCCCCATTGCCGCCTAGCGCAGTGCGACAGAGTGATTGGCGCGCTCGTCTCTCTAGCCGAACCGGTCGACTACGACGCCATAGACGGCAAACCAATCGATCTTGTTTTCGCCTTGGTAGTGCCCGAGGCCGGCGATACCGAGCACGTAAAGGCTCTAGGCGAAATTGCGAGCCTCTTCCTCGATGAGGATTTATGCTTCACTCTGCGCCATACGAACGACGATGAAGACCTTTATAATGTTGCAATCATGACCTAAGAACGCGTGCATGATGACGCTCAATGCGCCGATTACTCCCTCACTCGCCACGGCGACGTTAAAGGCGACTCTATTCCGGAGGGACGAACCTAGAAGGCAGCCCGCTCCATGAAATTGACGATAATCAGTGGCCGGTCAGGATCAGGGAAAAGTACCGTTCTCCGAATTCTCGAAGATCACGGCTACTATTGCATCGATAATCTCCCAGCTAGCCTACTCCCTTCTCTCGCCGAGCGTCTGACAGCCAAGCAGCTCGACATTGCGCATGCTGCCGTGAGTATCGATGCACGCAATGTCCCTTCGGACCTCCAGCAAGTCCCAACAATTATCAAACAGCTCGGAACCGGTCCTCTCTCAATCGATATCATATTTCTCGATGCTAACGCGCATACCTTGCAGAAGCGCTTCAGTGAGAGTCGGCGCAAACACCCACTGAGCGACAAGGAACTTGGCCTCAAAGAGGCAATCGATAGGGAGTCGGAGTTACTTGAGCCCCTATCGCTTTTGGCGAATTTGACAATCGACACAAGTGAGATGTCCCTGCACAAATTGCGCGATATTATTAAGACCAGACTCAATGATGGCGATACCAGCAGCATGACTCTGCAGTTTCAGTCATTTGGCTTTAAAAATGGGATCGCCACTGATGCTGATTTAGTATTCGATGTCCGTTGCCTACCCAACCCCTACTGGGATTCGAGCTTACGTTCGCTCACCGGCCTAAGCCCCGAGGTCACGAGTTTTCTAGATTCTCAAGATGAAGTACAGAAGATGTTGAGCGATATTCAACGCTTTTTGGAGACCTGGTTACCCAGTTTCGAGCACAATAATCGCAGTTATATGACCGTCGCAATTGGCTGCACGGGAGGCCAGCACCGCTCAGTTTACCTCACTGAGAAACTGGGCAAAATATTTAGCCCTACCTTTGCGAGCATTCAGGTGAGGCATCGCGAACTCGATTAACGCGAATTTAATTAAAGGGTTCGCTCAGTGCGAATCAGCGTAAATTCTCTACAAGCGAAATCAGACGAATGATTAAAAAAGCGACAACGCTCGTTAACCGCGCCGGCCTCCACGCCCGCTCTTCGGCTAAAGTAGTCGAGCTCGCCTCACGCTTCTCGAGCGACGTCCGGGTTCGCGTTGGCGAGAAAGCAGTCGATGGTAAGAGCATTCTTTCCTTGATGATGCTAGCCGCAACACAAGGCACAGAGGTCACGATCGAAGCAGACGGCGCGGACGAGACAGACGCGATTGAAGCACTCGCCGCCTTGTTCGAAGACGGATTTGGCGAAAACACCTAAGGTTAAGTTCTAAGGCCAAGTTCTAAAGCTGCGCGTTTAGCGTTAGAATAGCACCGGTCGCCGCATTCAAACCGGCAACGCTTGTGCAGTCATCGAGGACGACCGCCCGCATGTCTAACCCCCAAGAGTTACAGCCACAGACTGATCACGCACTGGAATTGCATCAGGCAATCGACAGCGGGTCACTATACGAAGTTCGGCAGATGATAAAGACTCTGCCGACTGCGGGCATCGCACACCTCCTAGAATCCTCTCCGCCTAAAACGCGCGGCGTTCTCTGGCAACTGATCGACAAGGATTCCGAGGGAGAAGTCCTCCAGTACCTTAACGAAGATATTCAGGGTCAGATTCTTAGTGAGCTCAATGCCGAGCAAGTTGCCGAACTGACGTTCGGTCTCGAAACTGATGACCTTGCCGACATTCTGCAGCAGCTGCCCCAACAAGTCGCAAGCCAAGTCCTCGAAGCAATGGACGAGCAGGATCGACATCGCGTCGAGACTATTCTCTCCTACGATGAGGATACCGCAGGCGGCTTGATGAATACCGACACGATCACAGTTCGACCTACTCACACACTCGAACTCGTCCTTCGAT
>JALRKV010000135.1 GCA_023254735.1 Pseudomonadales bacterium
GACATAGCTGGCGAGAATCGGCTCTTGGGCAATGACGTGTGTTGCTTCCTCGCATAGTTTTGCCCAAACCAAATCTGGGGTGCGTTCGTGACTACCTGTGTTCAATGCAGTTTCCTTGGGGTGAAGTTTAATCTCGAGATGCCAGTGTTAAGCGTTTCTTAGCGCTGTAACAAACGCTTTCGCTGGCCATTGATTTCACTATTTAACTATTTAACCTGAGCATTTACCTAGCTATGGCTATCGCTATGTTACCAAATGGGCGACTCAGAGTCGTATTTCCGAATAGCTCTATCTATGTGCTTCGCGCGCACTAGGGAGTCGCCGCTGTCCGCTGTTACATAAAGAGCTTCTTAAGACACGCACATCTGGGCGTTGGCCAAATGGAAGCATTGCGAGCCTAAAATGTTCTATTATCACTCTCTTTGCCTCTTGTCTCTTTGACCCTCAGAACCTCTTTAAGCATTTTATAGTCTTTCGAACTGCGCTAGTTCGACCGAAGCGACACCTCTAACTTATGGCGGTTTTCTTGAGCATTGTTTTGGTTTTATCCAACTCTTGTTCTAGTTCAAAACGTGTTTCTGCTTCGATGGTTGGTAATGACAGCACGAAATAGGCTGTACGCACGACTTCTCTCCAGCGAGGGACTTTAGGCAGCTGCTCGATGCGCGAATAGCGATCGAATGTACGCGTACGCAGTCGACCGTCGTCTATACTAACAGCCCAAATATTACTCTCTTCCGCGAGTTCTATTTTAGTTTTTTGAGTCGTTACCTCCCACGCATGAAGCGCCGAGCGCATTAACGTCACGAGTTGTTGGCGGTATTCGCTATCGCTAGCGATGTCGGGGAGATTGCTGTCCAGCTGCTCGACGAGCCTGTCAATTCCGACGAGTTCTGCGAGTAGCCCTGGATGTTGGCTTAGTTCGATCGGCGTCAGCACCCCAAGTCTGGCGCTTATTTTTCTCGCGCTTTGCTGTGCCTGTCCGAGTATGCCTACGAGATCAACAGTGTCATAACTCTCATTCGTTGCAAAGCCTTCCTCAGCTGTCGTGCTGTCTGGGAGTAAAAAGAGAACACCGGTGCCTTCATCATTGAGAAACAACGTAAGGCGTACATCAAATGTGAGGAACTCTGTTTTTTGCTGTGTGGTAGAGTGGTAGGGAGTGGCGAGCGTCACCTTCTCGTTCAGTGAGAATATCGACCCTCCGGTATTGCTTAGCAGATCCCCTGCCTCCCACTTAGCAAGCGCACTCAGCAATTTTTCACTGTTCGGGCTTTCTGCGAAAAGGCTTGTGATCTCTCTCTCATCGAGTGTGAGTTTGTCTGCTCTGAGTAGATCGGCGGCTTTCTGGTTAAGGCTAAAAATACGACCCGGAAGCTCGAAGGCAATAAAACCATGATCGATAGTTTCTAGTACGCGTTGAAGCTGCATTCTCGAGCTGCGCAGTTCGGTGTCGGCGGCTGAGTAGGATTTTATGAGCGCTCTCAGACGAATATTGTCCTCGTTAGTCCTGTGGAGCATGCTTAGCTTAAGCTGGTTCTCAACGCGAGATTTTAATTCTTCATTATGGAATGGCTTAGCGAGGTAATCGTTCGCGCCAGTCTCAAAACCTTTTGTTAGGTCTTCGAGATGGTTCTTTGCAGTAACGAGAATAATCGGCAATTCTATAGGGCTGTAACGTTGACGAAGTTTTTGGCACACCTCATAGCCATTTTGTCCAGGCATCATTAGATCGAGCAGTATAAGATCTGGTTTGGACTCCGCGACCGCAGTAAGCGCATCGAGTCCGTTCGAACAATTGATCACCATATAGTCCGTAAGCTGCTGCCCCATAACGATTCGGTTTATTTCATCATCATCGACGATTAATACTGTGGTGCCTTGCTCGCTTTTTAATTCAGGGTCAATTTCTTTACGCAGCGCGCCTTGCATAAAATCGGCGCGTCGAATCATTTGTTTGTTAACAATGCCTGCGGCGCCAGCGCGATTCTGGTCAAGCGACATGCGCAGTTTGAAACTGAATTCGGACCCTATATCTAGGCTGCTTGTTATATGTAGTTCACTGCGGTGCATCTCGATCATGCGTTTCGCAATCGGCAGACCTAGGCCAACACCTTGTGCATTCTGTTGCTTAGAATCCAGTTTCTCAAAGCTACGGAAAATAGATTCATGATCTCGTTCGTGGATACCTATCCCAGTATCTTTAACGCTGTCCTTGATCATCGAATCCGCGGTGACCAACCCGCAGATATCTATTTTACCGATGCGGGTAAACTTAATCGCATTGGTGGTTAAATTGACGAGTATTTGCTGTAGTCTATCTTCGTCTGCATAAATCAGCGGCAAATCTGGATCAACCTCATTGCGGAGTTTGATTTGTTTGTCACCGATATGCGGCGAACAGATGGCAATAACGAGGGTGGCCATCTTATGCAGATCGATCGCTTGGAGTTTTATATAGGGCTGCTCGGCTTTACTCGATGAAAAATCTAGGAGGTCGTTTACGAGCATCGTTAATCTGTCGCCGCTCGCCTGGATAAGTTCGAGGTTCTTAGTAATCAGGCTTACGTTTTGAGTATTTCTTCTGAATTCCCCGAGCGCGGTTTCTGCGAGGCCATTGATGCCGAAGAGAGATGTTCGAAGTTCGTGTGAGACATTGGCAAGTAGGTCATCTTTTATACGTTCCGCCTGCACAAGATTGTCTATAGCGAGTTTTTGCGCGTCCTCTTTCTCTTTTTTTAGGAGGTTGTAACGCGTCGAAAGACTGAAAGAGAGAAGGAGCGCCTGCGCAATTTGGCCAATATTGTAGGCGTTCGCTGTGAGCGTATTCACTGGAAAATTCGGCACGGTTTGCACTAGGAGTAACACTGCGGCTCCGGCAAGATAAGTGCTCATAGCGACCATGTGGACCATGGCCGAATAATCCCCGCGTCGTATGGCATCGAGATTCGAATAGAAAGCTATTGGCAGCCCGATGGTGATTAGCGCGGCAAAAGAGAGTTGGAAGTATTTCTCATCAGGAATGAAACTTAATAGGGCGACAACACCGAACGCAGCAATGAACCAGCGTCCTATTCTGTCGAGAAGGGGATTGTTTTCTGGAATGCTTAACAAAGACCTTTGGAAGGCGATAAAGCCAATCACAACGGCTGGGTAGATGAGCCGCTCGGCGACATCGACAAACCCTATGCTGGTCGTAAAATCTCCCAATAGAAACCTCAGGTGGCGCATATCTAAAAACAGGAATGCGGTCTGTGTACCAATCGCAAGAACATAGAGTAGGTAAGGGCGCTCTCGTATTGTGATGAATTGGAATAAGTTGAAGCATGTCATTGCTAAAAGGATGCCGTACATGACGCCTAATCCGGTATCGGAGGTCATCGCCTGTGCCTCGAACGCGGATTCCTCCCACAGAGTAATACCTGCTCTCAAGGGCGCAGCTGAGGTTATTCGTAAATAATACTCTGTGCCTAAGGAAGGGCTTACTTGAAATGCGTGGCCGCGGCTGAAGGTTTTTGATTCGCGGCTATCGGTTAGGCTGCCCAGTCTGTAGCTCAAGAGTGTCGCGTTATTGGCGCCCAGCGTGTAGAGGTCAATACCACCTCGGACACGGCCTGGGACTAATTTTGGCGGTCCGATTTCGAGAATGCGGTAGGCGTCTGATTCATTGCCGCGCCATGGGAGAGTCAGGTGTACCCAGTAGGCTGAGCGTGTCATTCCAAAATGGAGTTGTTCGCGTGAATTCGGCTTGAACGCACCCTGTGAGTCAAGCTCAACGACCTCGTCAAGGGTGAGGGCGCCCGTCGGATCCTCAAGAAAAGTGGCCGAGAGTGCCAAGTTGATCTGCCCAGTATCCGACTCAATGAGCCGGTCGATGGTTTGCTCAGTTTGGGCAATAATCGGATTGGCTATGATCAAGGATAGCGCGCAGAAACTGCTTCTGATGAGAGTGACGACGAGGGGGGCTAGCGCAGCGCAGTTCCGCAGGGTAGTTGCGGCGAGACGGCGAGGAGTAACAAGTCGGTCAGAGGAAGTCGCTCTCGTAGTTTTTGTCTTTGCGGGCAAGGAGTGGTCTCGCAATTTTGAATTATTTTGATACCAAGATAGGGGAGGTATCGTGTGTTGGCAACAATTGAATGATGACTTCAACGCTTCGATTCGTTTTGGATAACGGTGTATGATGGCAAGATATTTAGGCTTTTTTGTTAAGCCATGACAGGATACCCGTACTGAAATGC